>CANMZR010000467.1 GCA_947502375.1 Polyangiaceae bacterium | reverse complement strand
CAGCCCCGCGTAATAGCTCACCTCCGGGTTAGCAGGATCGCCCGCGAGTGCGGCCTCGAGAAGCGGACGGGCAAGCTCATGCTGACCCAGTTCGAAGTGAGCGCGACCCGCGAGAAAGTTGTGCATCGGCGATGCAAAAGGTCCTCTCGGTAAACGGTTCAATTGCTTCAGCGCAGCTTCGTCGTCATTCATGCCCCAATGGGCATCGAACTTGAGAAGCATGGCGTCTAGACGTTCATCATCGTATTCGGAGATCTGAAGGACGCGTTCGCACAGGTCGATCGCCTGAACGAATTCCGCCAGCGGATGCACGTACAACTCGGCGGCATTCAGCATGGCCTCGACGTAGCCGTCATCGAGCGCAATGGCTTGCTGGTACGCTTCAATCGCCTCTTCGTTGTCACCGTCGAGCGATGCCACATACCCCAAGAGGTTGTGGGCCTCGGGAGACTCCGGAGCCAGCTCGAGCGCACGACGTGCCGAAGCCTCCGCTCCTCGCGCATCTCCGCTCTGAGCCAAGTCCCAACCTCGATCCAGGTGCGCCGTCAGTTGATCCATTTGAAGAAACCAACTTTCGCGGAGGCGACGCGGAGTCAAGGTTACTCGTGAATGACCACCCAGCTACCTTGTCGCTTCTCGCTCGCCCACACCCCGTGCCAGCCCCGTGGCAGAGCCGGCTCGGTCCAACCAAATAGCCATTTGGCGTCTTGGGGCGCGAGGTTCACGCAGCCGTGGCTCTGCTCGCGCCCGAAGTTGTTGTGCCAGAACGCGGCGTGAAGTGCGTAGGAGCCGTCGTAATATTCGACGTAGGGCACGTCCATGATGCTGTAGGGGAGGTCTCCGCCAGCGGTTCCGTCGCCGTCCATCGTGGTCGCGATGTGCTTCTCGCGAATGCGAA
This sequence comes from Polyangiaceae bacterium, assembly GCA_947502375.1. Lineage (GTDB taxonomy): Bacteria > Myxococcota_A > Polyangia > Polyangiales > Polyangiaceae > SYFR01. The sequence goes on along the minus strand of CANMZR010000467.1, from coordinate 2,749 downwards.
AAATGCCGCTCTTGGTTCGATGATCTTTCGCCTTGTTCGTTGACGTTTTTCCAGGCGAAATCAGGGCGCCGTAGATCGGCTTATCGCCCCGCATCGCGACGAGTGTCTTGCGCGTGAGGTTGACGTCCACCCATTTTTCGTCGGCCCCGATACGCTCGGGCCGTGGACCTGGTTCGGTCAGGGCCGCGTCGCTATCGCGGAGCCAAAATCCTTCAGCGGTCTCGTCGTAGCGCTGCTTTCCGTCCAGTTCGCTCTTGCCCGTGAGTGCGTACGACGTAAAGCGCTCCGCCTTACCCTTTTTGCTGAAGCCTTTGCCCGCCTTCTTCTTTTCGTACTTCGACGCCTGACTCGCGCGGACGAAGCCGACCTGCGCCGTGCCGTTCGACATGTCGAAACCGCGCAGCTCGGGCGTTTTAGGAACGATCATGCGGTCACTCGGCGCGATGAGGCCCTCGGTGGTCTTGTACCAGAGACGGTTGTTCCAAGAAAACACGCGGTCAATCGCGACGAAAAATCCCTTCACCATGCGCTTGGCGATGGTGCCGTCCTTTTCCTCGAGGTCGCTCAGCTTGATGTCGAGTGGCTTGTCCTTCGTAGCGCGCTGCCACCATGGCTTCTCGTCGTCGTCGTCGTCGTCATCGGCGTCGTCGGTGAGAACAGGCGGAGGCACATCGAGTGCTGGCACCGTCGTTCCGGCGCTCGACGTTGGGTTCAGGTGCGGAGTCGAAGAGGCCAACGGCGCATCTTCCGGCTCATTCTTGCGAGGTTGGTCGGCCTTCTCAACCGACTTATCGTCGGCAACTTTGGACTTTTTTGCCTCGCGGTCGGTCAAGTACGGCTCGTACCGAAGCATGTCGTCCTTCGACGGAACCTGCGCATAAAGAGGCGTGCCGTGCGCGGTGTTGTAGGCATACTTGTAAGGCATTGGGCCATCCAGATCGGGTGCCTTGACGCCGAGCTTCACACGCGAGTCCTCGACGTCGAGCGTCGCGTACTTTGCGCAGACGTAGCCGCCATCGACGAGTGGATAAAAGCCTTGCTTGCAGGCTTCGGTTCGAAGTGGCTTGTCGGTGACGGCAACCTTCGCGCCGCGGCGCAGATAGCCCAGTCGATTTTTTGAAAAGCGTGCCGTTGGGTAGACCGGGGTAACCTGCGCGACCGCACCGAGCCAGGGTCCGGTCCAAGGCTTGGCCTCGACCTCTTTCGATGGGGCTTCCGGCTCTTGGACTTCGGGTTCGTTCGAGTCGTCCGGCGCGGCAGGCACCTCCGTGGAGACCGCGAACGATGCGGCTGACATCGAGGCCGCTGCCGATGCGCTCCCAGTTGCGAGGAGCATCGAAGGTTTTTTGGCACGCTCGCCGCAGCCGCTCGCCCAGGTCACAGCGCCGATGCCTCCGGCCCCGACAGCCACGCCAATGAGCGCCCCCACGAGCGTCCCGACGCTGCTCCGGCTGCCGGAGGGCGGAACAGCCGGTGGCTTGCCCTCGGACTTTGCCCGCCGCTTGGCTACGGCAGCGCCGCCGCCGTCAGGGCTTTTGGAATCGAAGCGCCGGTTCTTGCCGCCGGCTTCCTTCGTGGCGGTATCAGGATCCTTCGGCGGCATTTTTGCAGTGGCCTCGTCGCTTGTGTCTACTAGCTGGAACATGGTGTTCGAACCAGTTTCTCGCGAAGAACGTGCCAACAGATGCTTCAAGCAGGTTCGAGTACTTGCGGAGCGTGTTAGGCTCGCTTGTGGCCAACGGGACGCATGCACGCGGCGGGGCGTCCACGCTACCCGGTCCCGCCATCCCAACGAAAAAACGAGGGCAGGCCTCCACGCGAGCCTTCCGGATCGCTCTCGTCGTGGCCTTGAGTCTGCACGCGCCGCTTGCGCCGACTCTGGTGCCGGGGTGGCTTCGGCGCTTGTTGCGCACCGAGGAGACGCTGCCGCCGCTGCCGGATGACGTCGTCGTGCCCATCGACCTCGACATGGGTTTTGAGGATGAGCCCCCGGCAAGCGAAACCGTCGCGGCCGAAAGCCAAGTGGCCGTGGAGGAGGACGCCGACGAGGATGCGCAAGCCGCCAAGGATGCGCAAGAAGAAGCCCTGAAGCAGGCCGAGAGCAAGCGCCAGGCGCGTGAGCGCGAACTGGCGGAAAAGCGCATAAAAGACAGGGAAAAGGCGCAAGCTGTCGCGAGTGCGGCCGCCGCTGCCGCAGCCTCGGCGGCTCCCGCACCCTCGGCGGTTCCGAGTGGGACCTCCGTGCCGATGGCCACGGGCTCGGCTTATCCCGTGACGCCGGCGGCACGCCCCGCGATGGCGGACCCGTCGAAGCTCGCAGGTGGCGCGGGTGCCGTTCAGGCGAAAAACACGAACGTGATGATCTACCTCGCGACCGACATCGCCAGAAAGCACGAACTCGGTCCAATTCTTGGAGAATTGCTCGCAAAAATTCCCCAGTGGAACGAGCTCCTTGGTGGCACCGGCCTCGATGCGATTCGCGACTTTGACCACGTGTGGCTGACCGGCCCACACATGCAGAGTGCGAAGGTCGTCGTCGCGGTTGTTGAATACAACGTGGGCGTCGGAAGAATGCAGACCGCAATCGAAGCCGCGATGCGGCGCAGCAAGCCGGCTGGGAAATGGCTCGCGGAGAAGCCGGTGCCCCTCGGCGTCCTCGGGGACGGGGCGGCGCAGCGGGTGTTGCTCCGCACCGACAAACACGCCGTGATCATCGCGCCTGCCGAAGCCGAAGCGCAACTGCGTCGAT
>CANMZR010000466.1 GCA_947502375.1 Polyangiaceae bacterium | reverse complement strand
GAGCCCTGGCGCCTGAACGACAGGAACCAGCCGACGACGTGCGCAGGTGGGTTGACGCGCGGCCCGCCTGTTCTTAAGGGTGAGCGCGATGCCAACTTACGACTATGGCTGTGGCGCCTGCGGTCATGCCTGGGAAGCCTTCCATTCCATGAAAGACGCCCCGCTCAAGGATTGTCCGAGCTGCGGCAAACCGGAGGCCGAGCGAAAAATTTCCGGCGGCGCGGGCTTCATTCTCAAGGGCGGAGGCTGGTACAGCGACCTTTACGCCTCGTCCAAACCGAAGGGCGATGGGGGCGAAAGCTCTTCGTCCAAAGCCACTTCCGACTCCAGCGCTTCGGGCAGTTCGGCGGCGAGCTCCTCCACGGGCACGTCCAGTGCCGCGTCGAGCTCCGAGTCCAGCGCTTCGGGTGGGACGTCTTCGAGCACGTCGAGCGCCACGGCGACGGGCAAGTCCGGCGGCAAGTCGAGTGGCTCGTCGTCGAGCGACTGACGGGATTCAGAGGTACTCGAACGACGAACGCCGCCTCAGAGTCCGAGGGCGGCGAGATTCTCCCGCGAGCGCACGTCGGCGAGCCGCTGCACAAGGTCTTCGAGCATTGGGTGACTCGGGTGGCGACGCTGCAGGTGCACGAGCAGCCGCATCGCTCCGTGGCAATCTGCGAGCTCGATTGCGAGTCCCGCGAGCGCCGCTAGAACGTCCGGGTGATCGCCGTGAAAACGGCGAGCATGTTCCAACAAGTCGACGGCGCCAAGATAGTGTCGGGCAGCGCGGCAGAGTTCAGCCAAGCTGAGGAGCGCATCCACGTTCGATGGATCCCGATCGAGCACCGCCATGAAAGCATCTTGCGCTTCGAGCGGGCGTCGCTGTTCAGCCAATAGGACCGCGTAACGTAAGCGCAACTCGAGGTCGTCAGGCGCGAGCTCGATGGCCATCGCCAGCGCGTCCAAGGCGTCGTTGCGGAAGCCACCGGCCAGTGCGTTGGAGGCGTGGGCAAGCAACTCACCAAGCCGATTCGCCGCACGGGGCAAACGAAACCATGGATTGGCACGGGCGACGTCGAGGGAGGCAGGAGTCATCGCAGCAAGACATCGCAAATGCCGTGCCGTCATGGAAATGCGGGAAATAACGAGGTTAAAGCTCCGATGGGCGCCAGTTGGCTGACGCTCCATGGGTGGAGCGCGTCAGGCGAGCGAGGACGCGCGGCGGCAGGCGGTGCGCCGGCTCAATTTCGGCGAAACCGGTCGGCGAACGGGTTGTGTCGGAACCCAGCGGCATTCTGGTCCGTGGCAGGCGCGGCGTTCGACTTAGAGGCCGTGCGGCTCTGTCCCTGGGGACCCTGTCTCTGCCCCTGGCCCTGGCCCTGGGGGCGATTGCGCTCCTCGTTGCTGCGATTGCCAGGGTGCCGGTTGTCCATCGCGCGAGCCTCGGGTCGAATGGCTTCGCCGCGTTTTGCGGTGAGTGCGATGCGCTTTCGTTCGAGGTCAACTTCGAGGACGCGCACTTTCAGCTTGTCACCAACTTTGACGACTTCAGCCGGGTTCTGGACGAATCGGTCTGCGAGCTGCGACACGTGGACGAGACCATCTTGATGCACCCCCACATCGACGAACGCCCCGAACGCCGTGACGTTCGTCACCAGCCCTTCAAGTTCCATCCCGACCTTGAGGTCGTTCATCGTGCGGACGTCGTCTCGGAATTTTGGAGGCTCGAAAGTCGCCCGCGGATCGCGACCCGGTTTTTTGAGCTCCGCGAGGATGTCGTTCAAGGTGAACTCGCCGACCTCGGGGCCGAGGTACAGTTTCGGATCGATCGCGGCCGCTGCTTTTTCGCTGCCGACGAGTGTCGCGACTGGAACGCCAAGATCTGCCGCGATGCGCTCGACCAGGCCGTAGCGTTCGGGATGCACCGCACTCGCATCGAGCGGCTGTTCACCGCCTCGAATGCGTAAAAAACCAGCGCATTGCTCAAAGGTTCGCGCCCCGACTCCCACGACCCCGAGCAGCATTTTTCGGCTCTTGAAAGCCCCGTGCGCGTTCCGATGGTCGACGATGCGTTTGGCCAATGTCGGTCCGATGCCGGCGACGCGCGCGAGGAGCGGTGCGCTCGCCGTGTTGAGCTCCACGCCGACCGAGCTGACACAGCTTTCGACGACCTCGTCGAGGCGCTTGGAGAGGAGGCCCTGAAAGACGTCGTGCTGGTATTGACCGACGCCGATGCTCTTCGGATCGACTTTCACGAGCTCTGCGAGTGGGTCTTGAAGCCGCCGTGCGATGCTGATCGCGCCCCGGATCGTGAGGTCGAGGTCTGGAAATTCCTCGCGAGCGATCTCACTCGCAGAGTACACGCTCGCACCGGATTCACTGACGGCAACGCACGGAGTCGCAGCGAGCGCCTGCGCTGTGACGTCGGCCGAAGAACCCAATGCGGCGAGCACCTCCCGAACGACGGCCTCGGTTTCCCGACCATGGGTCCCGTTGCCGACAGCGACGGCACTCGGCCGGTGCTTTTGGAAGAGTTCGGTTAGTTTTCGCTTGGCGTCCGCGACCGCGTTGTCTCCTTGTACGAGGAAAATCGTTGTGTATTCGAGCATTTTTCCAGTGTCGTCCACGAGCGCACACTTGCAGCCCGTGCGCTGGCCCGGATCGATCCCGAGCACGGTCTTCGTGCCGAATGGGGCAGCCAGGAGCAGCTCGCGGAGGTTTTGGGCGAAGACCTCGACGGCCGCTCTGTCGGACTGCATCTTCAGATCGACCCGAACGTCCGTCTGCACACTGGGCAACAAGAGCCGCTTCAGCGTGTCGCCCACCGCATCTTGTAGCTGTCGTGCCCACGGTGACGCGGGCTTCACCCCGACGATGCCGGCGATCGGCGCGTGCAGGGAAGCCCCCTCTAGCTCGAGGTCCACCCGCAACACCCCTTCGCTCTCACCGCGGCGAATGGCCAGGTAGCGGTGCGAGGGAATGCTCGCGACGGGTTCGCGAAAAGTCGCGTACATGTCGAATTTCGTGACCTTCTCGGCGTGCTCGCGGGTCTTTTCAACCGCGATAGCGCCCTCGTTTGTGTAAGCCTCTCGGACGCGCTTGCGTACCTCCGCGTTCTCGGCGATCCGCTCGGCGACGATGTCACGGGCCCCGGCCAGAGCCGCGGCGACATCCAGCACTTCTTTTGCCGCGTCGACGAAGGCCAGCGCTTCCGCTTCGGGATTGCCATCGGGCGCTTGGGACCAGATGCGATCGGACAAGGGCTCGAGGCCGCGTTCTTTCGCAATCGTCGCGCGGGTACGGCGCTTTGGCTTGTAGGGGAGGTAGAGGTCCTCGAGGTCGGCCTTGCTCAGGCAGTGCTTGATCTTCGCGGCGAGTTCGGGCGTCAACTTGCCCTGTTTCTCGATTTCTCCGAGCACGGTCGCGCGCCGCTCGGCAATTTCTGAAAGGTAGGTGCGACGCTCCTCGATGGCGCGAATTTGCACCTCGTCGAGCCCGCCGGTCTGCTCTTTGCGATAGCGGGCGATGAACGGGACGGTCGCACTTTCGGCGAGAAGTTTCACGACGGCACTCACACCGGCCGGGGGAAGCTTGAGTTCTTCGGCGATGAACGAGCTGAAGCGCGCCGTGTCGAGCATTGTCCCAAGCCCGTAAACCTGTGGCCAAGGCAACCCCAATCGCTTCACCGCCAGATGGGTGAGAATGTCGACGGGA
>CANMZR010000465.1 GCA_947502375.1 Polyangiaceae bacterium | reverse complement strand
TCTCGATAACGTGGGCGATATCGGTCGGGTCCACTCCGCTCTGCGCCAACGCAGCCTTCGCGGCGTGAACCGCAAGGTCCGTCGCGGTGAGCCGCTTCAAGGCCCCGCCCATGGTCCCGAATGCCGTGCGCTTTGCGCCTACGATGACGATGTCTCGTGCCATTTTGATCCTATTCCTGGTGCCTGGTTACGCCTACTCGTGGCTCGGAAACGCCGCGTAAGCCGCCATCGGTCCGTCCACCGCGTTGTCTCAATCGACGCCGTAGCACGAGCGCGAACGCGCGGTCGTCAGGACTTGCCAAGTCCGAAAAGCACAGCCTTTTTGCAGCTTTTAGAGCGTAGTTGCGAGCTCGACCTCGCGGATTATATGGCCCGCCGCTGTCCCTCAGAGCTAGGCTCTGACGACACTTCGGGGTTAGCTTGGCCAAGGACGTCTTCGACATTGTAGGTACCACTCTTTCTGGCGCGTACCGCGTCGAGAACGTGGTCGCCGAGGGAGGATTTGGCGTCGTCTACCGTGCCGAGCACCTTGCGTTTCGGGCTTTCGTTGCGCTGAAGTGTCTGAAAATTCCGGCGATGATGACCGCGTTGCAACGCGCCGACTTCGTGGAGAGTTTTCGCGAAGAAGCAGAGATGCTTTTTCATCTTTCCGCGAAGATCCCCGAGGTGGTCCGTCCGATGCACGTGGATGTGGTCCTGCTCCCGAATGGCACATTGATGCCCTTCATTGCGATGGAGTGGTTGGAAGGCACCCCGCTTGACTGCATCATCGACACGCGCGCCGAAGGGGGTCAGCCGCCGCTTGGCCTCCTCATGGCACTCCGGATGCTCACGCCGATAGCGCACGCACTCGCACGGGCCCATCGCTTCGAACTGGTCGATGGGCAGATATTGGAGATTGTCCACTGCGATCTCAAGCCCGAGAATGTGCTCATCGGCTTCCCCGAACGCGGCTCGTTTTCGGCGAAGCTGCTCGACTTCGGCATCGCGAAAGCGCGAGCCATGGCAACGACTTCGCTCGGTCGCATCACCGAGAGCGACCAACCCATCCCCTTCACCCCGAGTTACGGTGCGCCCGAGCAATGGCTCCCGAAGGTCTTCGGAACCACGGGGCCATGGACCGACGTCTGGGGGATGGCGCTCACGTTGGTCGCGTGCATCACGGGGCGCCCTGCCATCGATGGGGAGCTTCAAGGGATGATGGGAACGGCGCTCGACGCAGGGCGTCGCCCGACACCGCGGAATGAAGGCGCGGTGGTCAGTGATGCGGTCGAAGCGGTGTTCGCTCGAGCGCTGGCCGTCAATCCGCGCGATCGCTACCCGGCGATGGCGTCCTTCTGGAGGGCCCTCGAGAGCGCGGTCGGGATCGAGAACTCGTTCACCCTCGCGACCGAGCGCGGCGAAAAACGTGCTCACGCCGACGCTGCATTCGCGCTTGGCGACGACCCACTGGATGGCTCCCTTCGCCCTGCGATTTCCAAGCCTGGGCCTTTGTCGGAGAGTGAGCGGGCAGTCCCGCCGTTGTCTCCGGCACAGCTGTCTCCGCCGCCGTTGTCTCCGCCAGCAGACACGCTTCCGTTGCCGATGGCATTCGAACTCGATCCGGGAGCGCCGCTCCGCTCGGAAAAGGCCCAGTTTCGCGGTGAAACACAGGGATTTATAGCACTCGATCGTCCCGCTTCCGTCGCTGCACGGCCCCACTCCCAGTCCCACTCCCAACCCCTACGAGGGCCTCAACGCTCGTCGCTTTTTCGCCCATTCGGGTTCCTCGCCGTGGGCGTCGCCATCGTGCTCGTCGACATGGGGTTGACGGTCGTCCTGAAGACTCCGGTAGCGCTCGGCTCGTTCCGACTGCGCTGGCTCGGGACCATCGTTGTCGCGGTCGGGCTCGTCCTCGCCCTCGTGAGCTTCGCGGCCTCCTCGGAGGCGGATTGACGCGTGACGCGCCGCGTGGCGGGGAACCCGGTCAGCGCTCTTTCTTGGAGAGCTCGATAGGAATGTAACCGACTCGCACCTTTGCCATCGTTCCCTCGCGCGTGTAGCCAGCGAGACCGTAAAGCAGGTTCCACCAGTGACCCTCGGGCGTCGCGCCGAAAGAGAGCAACGGAAACAAGTGGAACTGCCACTCCGTACCCTTCGGGGTTTTTTCTTCGAAGTAGAACGTGTTCCCGATGACCTGCGTGACTCCCTTTGCGTCGGCGAAGCGCCAGAAGAGTGGGAACACGACGGTCTGCCGCGCGCGCGGCGAGGCGAAGTCGAAGACGAGCGGCGCGAGCACGAAGTGGGTCGAATCGTTCTCCCGACCGGCGTAGAAAATCGGCAGCGCTTTGGTGCTCCACCCGGCGATGTTGGATTCGTAATTGAAGAGTGGAGTCACCCAATGGCTGTCGTAGAGACCGTGGCGCTTGAAGTTCGCGTAGAACGGAAACGCGACCAAGTCAGCGCTGCGGTTCGAGGTATTTTGGTAAAAGAACGGCAACACCAGCAAGCTTTTTTGCTGGATGTCCGGATCGCGATAGCGCCAGACCAGCGGCGAGAACATGTCGAGTTCCGTGCGGCCGCGATAGCGCGCATAGAGGTACGTGGCGAAGAGCTCGCTACCGTCGCGACCCTTCTGATCGACGAAGAGCGGCGTTGCGAGCAGCCGCTCCCCGTCTCGGTGGCTGTAGTGGAAAAAGGGCAGCAGCGTCGTGGTCGTGCCGTGCTCATTCCAGCGGTGAGAAAAGACGGGAGCGACGTTGTAGGAGCCGCCGTGTTTTTCCTTTTCACGCCAGAACGGACCCCACACATCGAGCAGCTGCTGGGTCTTGTCGTTGTAGCTGTAGTAGTGGAGCAGCGGCGGGATGACCTCGTGCTCGCTCTGTTCGTCCCGACCGTAGAAGTAGAACGGCAGGAGGCCCATCGAGAGCTTCTTGGCGGTGCGACCGTCGCAGAACGCACTGCCTTCCCAGCGGCAATAGGCAGGTCCGACCATCGAAAATCCGCCCTCCGCATCGCGCTCGTGGAACGTCAAAAGCGGCGGGATATACAGATATTCGTTCGCCGTTCTGCGCGGCGCACGCGCCCCGGCGTTGGCGGCACCGGTGGGTTGAGCCTCCGCTCTGCGTGAGCCCTCAAAGAAGAGCGGCGCGAACCAGTTGTCGTGACCCTCAGGCCCTTGACGATGTCCGACCGGGCCGACGACAGTCGTGTACGTCTTGTCATCACGGAGATGCCAGAAGAACGGGAACAGCATGTCCGCGTCGTGCCGTGGGCTCCGTCGATTGAAATAAGCGAGACCGAAGAGCGAGCCTCGATCCGTGCCACCAGGGACGGTTTGGGTGCGCTCCATCCACAAGGCGGGGAGCGTGCTGCGAAACCGGTAGCCCGCGCTTTGCTCTTCGTAATACACCCCAAAATACTTGTAACGGGGTGGTTTTCCAGTCGCTCCGGACACGGACTCCGGATCGAAGTCGCTCTTGAGCAGGGCCGCTAGCGAAGGCGGCAGCGCGTTCGGGTCTTCGGGTAGTTGTGCCTGCTGGGTGGGTAACTGCGAAGGGTGCTCGCCGCCCGACGCTGCGCCGCCGAGCTCGGCTTGCTGTTGTGCGGAGGGACCGCCTTTGGGTTGCGGCGGCCCGGGCAGTGAGCCTGGAACGCTGGCCGGCACACTCGAGGAGTCGAGCGGCGACTGCGCGGCCGCATGGCGAGTCGCGAAAAGCA
>CANMZR010000464.1 GCA_947502375.1 Polyangiaceae bacterium | reverse complement strand
TGGCCGAGTCGGAAGGCAACCATCAGCAAGCGAGCCTATTCTTTCTGCGGGTCCGTCAGCTCGAGTCCGGCATTCCCTTGCCCGCGTGGGCACCGAACGAACAAGCGTTCATGTCGTTCGTCGAACAAGCGGTGACCGCGCTGCCAAACGAGGTCCGCGACTTGATGACCGAAGCCGAAGTGTACGTGGTCGATATGCCGGGTGCGGAGATGCTCGTCGATGGAGTGGACGTGCACGCGCTCGTCCTTGTGGAAGCCCTTGGACCAAAGAGCGAAGCCAAAACGACGCAGAGCACGACGAACCTGGGCACTACGCCATCGGCTACCCTTGCAGCAACCCGACTGCGCGTGTTTCTTTACGCCGTGAACCTGCTTCGCACGGCAGGCAGTCTGCAAACCGTAGCGAGCGTCATTCAAGAGGCACTCGAGCGCGAGTTGCGCATCGTGCTCGAAGAGCTTAACGACGGGCAGAGCGGCTCGAGTTGAGCGAGCGCCCTCCGACGCATCGGCTGCGCTGAGCCGGCTTTCGGAATGCGCCAGAGCCGCTCGTGAAGTGAATACCGAAGTGCAGACAAAATAAAAAACGGCTGGATCGGACCATCCGATCTCGCCGTTTCGATTGTGGGCTAGGGAAGCGGAGCGCGCCGACACGCTCAATCGTCGTAAGCGTCGTCGGCAGAGTCCTTCGCGCGAAGAACAGGGAGGCGGCGCTTGCCGACCGGACCCTCTTCGACGTAATCGCGAAGCGCATTCATATCGCGCAAAGCTTCGAGCTTCGCGAGTGCGCGCACCTCGACCTGGCGGATGCGCTCGCGCGTGAGGTTCATGATCGCCCCAACGTCTTCGAGCGTCGTGCCGCCTCGGTCGGAGACGTCGAGCGAGCAGCTCTCGTTCATCTGCCAAACCTCGAGGTCGGGAAAGTTCAACTTGATGGCGCCCGTCCGCGGAGAGACGTCGAGGTAAAGATGGTATTGGCACGAGACAAACGGGCATGGCCGCTCGGTGCCGAAGCACTCCTCGCGCGTCTTCGGCTTCACGTAATCGTCTTCAGGGTACAGCATGCGGCCGAGCTCAAGCTCACGCTTGGTCATGCGCTTCACGCTGATCGTTCGGGCACGCACCGCGCGCTTACGCCTTGAACGGCGCTGCTCACGCGTAACCGCAGTGTCCGCGGTCTGAGCGTTTCGCGCGATGGCAAGACTGCTCGAAACGGCGAGTGGGTCGTTTGAGTCGACCTTGCCAAGTTCCCCAGTCTGCACTTCCCAATCTTTATCAAAATCCGTAGCCATAATTGCCTCCCGTTGCCCATCCAAAGGGCGCACGAATCCTCATCGTGCGCGCCGCACAACCACACCAATCGACCCGTTTGCACGGGTTTGCCTCGATTTTTGCGGGCCGAAGCCTCGCCTCTCAGTTTGGTCGTTCTACCGTTCCCGAAGGAGCCGGCGCAGTCCGTTGCATCCCCAAGTCATGAGGCCGCGACTTGATTTTCGCGGCCGGTATCCGGCTCACTCGTGAGCCGCTCCTCGAGCTTCTCGAGCCGAACGAGCAAGTCGTCGGCAAGCGCCCGGGCTCGAGCGATGTCGGCCTTCACCAGCCGCAGTCCCGGTAGGGCTGCAGCGGGGTCGGTGCTCGAACGCCGCTCGATGTTTCGGTCGAAAGAAGCAAATACTTTTTCGAGCGCAGTCTCGAGTTCTTCGATGTCCCCGCGCGCGAAAAGAATTTGCTTCTGAATGTCCTCAATCGTGATGTTCTTTTCCATCAGGTCCTTGACCCGAAGGATTTGCCGAACGACGCGTACGGGATACTTTCCCTTGGACCCTTGGTGCTTGCCTTTGCGCCCGACGCGCACGCTGCGCGGAAGGAGCCCAAGCTGCACCCATTTACGAAGAGTGGCCTCTCCGAAACGAATCTGTTGCGCCTCAAAGAATGAGAGGAGGTCCGCCGACGAAATGCCGCTCGAGTGGTCGTGTTCGACCTTCTCAAGAATGCTCTCCGCCACTTTGCTCATCTCGTCACGACCTCTGGCAAACCTCGGAAAGGCCGGCCTCAGAACGGAGCCGAATGTATTCCACTCAGTGGAGTCCAGTCAAACGATGCTCGCTCAAACTTTTGCGTTGTGTCGAAAAGAGCGCAGGCTTTTGTCAGCGTGGAGACGTTCGTGGACATTATTTGTCATCGGGGGTCGGCGTTTTTTCGACAGCCCGCCTGACCTGAAGTTTGACATTCAACGCGTATAAGTACTTGAATACATAAGTGACTTACGAGGTTTTGCGGACGATGCGCGACGTGACCGCTCGAGGCGTCCGAATGCGGGTCGTGGAGGCCGGCGAGGGGCAAGGACCGCTCTTGATTCTCGTGCACGGCTTCCTTTCGACGCACCTCGAATTCGAGGATGTCATCGATCAGTTCGCACCCCATTTTCACGTGATTGTGCCTGATTTGCCTGGCTCGGGTGACAGCGAGAAACCCAGTCCCACCCGTTACGTTTACGGCGTCGAGGCTTTCGCCGAGGCGATTGCCGATCTCATCTCGGCGTATGGCATGGGACGCGCGGTCGTCGTCGGGCACGGTCTAGGGGGTGGCGTGGCGCTCACGTTGGCCGCGCTGCACCCCGAGCTCGTGACGCGACTGATTCTCATCGCGCCGCTTTGTTACTCTTTTTCCGCAAAGACCATCTTCGGGCTGCCCTTGATGCCGCTCTTCGGGGGCGTGCTTTTCAAACAGTTCTTTGGTCTGCGTGCTTTCCGTAAGCACTTCCGACAGTGGGTGTATTCCCCGGAGTTCACGCTGCCGCTCGAAGTGGATCAGAACTACGGCGCGTTCAATAGCCCCTCGGGTCGTGAGAGTGCCTATGCGGTTCTGCGGAGCATGCTCGACGTACGAGCGACGACGGCAAGAATCACCCGAATCCGCAGGCCGACCCTCGTCACCTGGGGCCGCGACGATCGGATGTTTCCAGCCCACCATGCGTTGAAGCTCGTCCGCGAGATCCCCGACGCACGACTCGAGTTGTTCGATACGGGCCACGCCCCGCATACGGAACGGCCAGCGGAGTTTGCGCTTGTGGTTCGCGAGTATTGCGATGGCAAACGAGGATGAGAAGGACGTTGGCGCCAACGCTCTGGCAGCGTTTTCGCGCGAACAGGGCTGCGGTCCTTGGTCTCGCTATCGTCCTGCTACTAGCGCTGTTCACGTGTCTTGGACCGCTGCTCATCCCCTACGCCCCCAATACCAGTGACTTCACGCTCCCACGGAGCGTCATCGGTGGTCCGCCTTCGCCTTCGTTCACGCATCCGCTCGGTGCAGATCCCCTCTTTCGAGATGTGCTGGCGCGCTTGGCCGCCGGCGCGCGTCTTTCGCTCGGCATCGCACTCTCGGCCACCATGGTGGCCCTCGTGCTTGGGACAATGGTGGGTGTCGTTTCAGCTTTTTGCGAAGGCACGCGCTGGCGCTTCGTGGATGCGAGCCTGCTGTGGTTGCTCGACCTCGCGCTTGCCGTTCCTTATCTTTTGCTCGTCACCGCTCTCGGGGTCTGGGTGGACCAAGCCGGAGCTGGCACGATAGCGCTTATTCTGGGCCTCACGAGTTGGGTCGGGACAGCGCGGCTGGTGCGGGCCCGGACGCTCGTGTTGAAGCAGCTTGATTACGTGCTTGCTGCCAAAGCGCTCGGTGTTTCGACACTTGGGCTCGTGCGTCGTCATGTCTT
>CANMZR010000463.1 GCA_947502375.1 Polyangiaceae bacterium | reverse complement strand
ATCGCGCTCGGCTGCCAGAAGGAGCGCGGGCCGGGCTAGGCGAGGGGCGTCAAGATGGGCGCGCGGGTCCTTGGACAAGCTGTCACGCACGTAAAGTGACGCACCAAGCTACTTTTCGCCTCCAATCGCTGGAAGCATGAAAGTCATCGGTCGCGTTAAACAACATAATATGCTACTTTATGACTCTAGGAACTTACGGATGCCATCCGCCAGCCACTTCATCCGCGACCTGCAGGGTCGAGGCAGGTACCTGTTCTCCACGGAGGAGGCGGTAGCGGCCCTTGGCCGTACGCCCACGGCGACGCGCGCCGCCCTGCGGCGGCTGAAGGAGAAGGGCGAGCTCGCCGATCCGCACCGCGGCTTCCACGTGATCGTGCCGCCCGAATACCGGGCCCTTGGCTGCCTGCCCGCTGACCAGTTCATCCCCGACCTGATGCTGCGCCTCGAAGAGCCCTACTACGTGACGTTGCTCAGCGCGGCCGCCTATCACGGCGCCGCACACCAGAAGCCGCAGGTGTTTCAGGTCATGGTGCCGCATCGCCGTCGGCCGATTGCGTGCGGTAAAGTACGGATTCAATTCATCTCCCGCAGCGACATGGCCAAGACGCCCGTCATCGAGCGCAACACGTCGCGCGGCACCATCAAGATCGCGTCCGCCGCCGCGACCGCCCTGGAGGTCGTCGGCTACCCGGAGCACGGTGGAGGTCTCAGCAACGTGGCCACCGTCCTCGCCGAGCTCGCGGAATCCGTGGACGCTGAAGCGCTCGTCGTCGAAGCCCATCGCGCTCCGCTTTCGTGGGTGCAGCGGCTGGGGTATTTGCTGTCCCTCGTGGAGGCCTCTGAGCTCGCCGCTGCTCTCGATCCCGTTCTAGTCGCGAGGAAGCCCTTCGCGGTGGCGCTCGCTCCGTCGGCACCGCGCGGGGGCAGCCCGAGCGACCCGCGCTGGAATGTGGCGGTCAACGTCCACGTGGAGCCCGACCTGTGATCCCCAAGGCGCACATCACCGAATGGCGTAGCCATGCACCGTGGACCGAGGACGCGTGGGTCGAGCAGGATCTCGTCATCAGCCGCGCGCTCGTGGGCATCTTCGGAGCCGCCGGCGTCGCAGAGCGCCTGGCCTTCCGCGGTGGAACGGCACTCTACAAGCTCTACTTGACGCCGGCCGCACGCTACTCGGAGGACATCGACCTCGTTCAGACGCGCGCGGAGCCCATCGGCGAAACGCTCGACGCCGTGCGGGCTGCCCTCGATCCGTGGCTTGGCACACCACGCCGGGTGCTCAAGGAGGGCCGAGTCAATCTCCTGTACCGCTTCGATTCGGAGGATGCCCCACCGCTTCGGTTGCGCCTGAAGATTGAGATCAACTCGCGAGAACACTTTTCGGAGCTCGGCCTCGTTCGCGTACCGTTCCGCGTTGAAAGTCGCTGGTTCACCGGCGAGGCCCAGGTCAACACGTTCGCCGTGGACGAGTTGCTGGCGACCAAGCTGCGTGCGCTCTACCAGCGCAAGAAAGGTCGCGACCTGTTCGATCTGTGGCTGGCGATCGAGAAAGGCGTCGTCGATCCGCCGACGCTGCTCGCATGCTTTCAGAGGTACATGACCGAGGGCGGGCACGAGGTGAGTCGGGCGCAGTTCGAGGCCAACCTTCACGAGAAACGCAGCGCCCCGGTGTTCAGGGCGGACCTCAAGCGGTTCCTGCGCCCCGGTCTCACGTGGGACTGCGACGTTGCCATGGACGTGGTGCTGGAGCGAATCGTCGCCCACCTGCCCGGCGCAGCGTGGAAGGGCCAGCAATGAAGAGACGCTCTGGGCATGCAACCGGGATGGCTGGGGAGTTCTTCGTCATGGAGAAGCTGTTCCGCCTCGGCCATGAACCCGCCCGAACGATGGGCAACGCCAAGTCGATCGAGAGCCTCGTCCGCAGGAACGATGGATCGTTGCGCGAAGTGAGCGTCAAGGCGCTGTGCCCCTTCGTGACGTCGACGGAGGGCGCCGACGCGCTGACCAGGCAAAAAACTTTCCAATAATTATTAAAACTCAAAACTCAAACACGTCAGAAGCGCAGGTCATGAACGGTCGAGCAGTCTCATTCGAATTTGTTGTCGGTCTGCCCTCGAACGAGAAAGGATTCAACATCGAACCATTCGGTCGCGATACGCGAGGCGTCGTGTTTCGTTGGGGCTCCTCGGAGGTTCTTACATTCTTCGGAGTGGCGACACTCAAACTACTGCCAGCAGATCCCAAGGACAACCAGCACTATGCGGATCAAGCGCCCGCCGACGCCGTGGTGTTGGTGCATGGCGTAAGAGATGATCAGGGTGCTTACTCGCAACGTGCGGGTCTGTATCCAGAGGTCAGCATCTACGTTGTAAAAACCGGACGGACTGTCGCTGTTGTTCAGGCGCAGGAGTTGAGCTCGTACGACGTGGCGAATCTGAGGCAGCAATGATGCTGGGGTTTGCGGAACTCGCAGCACACCGGACTTCAGTGCGACGGTCCTCGCTGCCGTCGCTCGAAACCTGTCGCGCCGATCGCACGGTCGGCGCGACCATCCTCGAACCTCACGACCTGATCGCGCGGCTCGTGGCGGTCGTCGTGTGCAATGGGCAGTTAGCCCGCGCCCTCAGGCGACCGAGTGGAGGTTCTCGCGGATGATTCTGGGGTGACGAGCGGCGATCCGGAGGAGGGCGATGGCGGGGCCCTCGGGGTGTCGCCGTCCCTGCTCCCAATTCCGAAGCGTGTGAATGCTGATACCCATGGCCTGAGCGAACTGGGCCTGAGTGAGAGCGACAAACCGCCTCAGCGCGGCAACGTCATCCCCGGACTCGAAGATGCCGGCGGCGAGGCGCTTTCGAACGCGCGCGGGAATGGCCCTGGCGAAGTCTTGCTGCGTGAGTTCAGGGATGTCAGTCATGGGTGTTGTCCAGGTTGACTAGGAAAAGGGCGCGCTCGTTCTTGGTGGCCCAGCGCGCGCTGATGATGCGAATGGTGCCTTCGCCCTGTTCGGTCAGGACGACCAGGACGAGCCCCCGCTTGATCGGTCCGATCGCGAGAAACCGGTCACTCGGTCTCGGAGTGAGCTTCGTCGAACAGCTCGAGGTAATTCGCGCCTGAGGTAAAGAGCTGCGAGGCCTCCTCGAAGGAGATGCCGTGCTTCCTCTGGTTGGCGAGATTCTTTGCTGGGTCCCACGTGACCTCCACCCGAGAAGACTAAGCCAACGGCTGACTAAGTCAACGGCTGACTAAGTCAACGGCTGACTAAGTCAACGGCTGACTAAGCCAACGGCTGACTAAGTCAACGGCTGACTAAGCCAACGGCGTGTTTCTTCTCGGCTCTCGCGCCGGGCTAACATATTCGCGTTCACACGCAGACGCCGGCTCTGCGTCTGCTGCGCCTCTGGCTGCCGGCATAAGATTTTAGCTTTTCTTAACGACGCAGAGCGCAGATTCGTGGTTTAAGTGTCCGGTTTGGAGTGGCTGCGCGCTGCAGCGTTGGCCTCCCGACAACCAGAAGGTGACCTATGATTCGACGGCTCTTGGCGATGACTTCGCTGCGTTTTCTCTCGATTTCGCTGATGACCGCCGCTGGCCTGGTGGGGTGCGGCACCTCGAATGATACCGACTCCGGCGCGGGCACCGACATCCCCGAAGCGCCGTCGAACGGGACGTGCACGTCGAACGGGGTGGGGTGCACCTGTAAGAACGGCACCACA
>CANMZR010000462.1 GCA_947502375.1 Polyangiaceae bacterium | reverse complement strand
CCGGATGTCGACCAAGGTCGGGGCGCCATAGACATGCGTGAGCTCATCCGGAACGGCCACGCGAAGCCAATCAACCTCGGCATACGGCGCGTCGTTGGTAGGTTTCGCCCCTACGAAACGGATGGTCAGCTCGTGCAGTCCTTCGTCAATCGGTAGGTGGGTCGGAGACGTCGAGCTCGTCTTGGCAGCAGGCGACAAGGAGACGCGACCGACGGGCAGCCCATCGAGGCTGATATCGGCATGGCGAGCGGTTTTGGATTGTGCCCTGAACGCGATGAAAACCTGTGCCGCATAAGGCTGAACGAACGACAACGTGAGCTTTCGGTCGTAAATCCGCGCCCAGGTCGCGCCTTCGTGCTCGCCGGATACGACGCCCGGAGGCGTGACGAGCGCGCCTGCGTACCGACCGGCCACGGCGTCCGTCCCGAGGTCGAGCAAGAGGCCGCGGTGGTCGACGTCGCACCAACCGAGATCGTCGACGACCGAGATCACTTTGCGCAGACCGGGGGGATCGAGCAGCGGCTCGACCGCGCTCGCGGACGGCGCGCCCCCGCGGTGCTCGTTCTTCTCTCCGCAAGCGCTGAGCAGCAGCGATAACGCGATCGAAAAACCGATCGCCCAGCGTCGAGCCCAAGCATCCATCGCGCAATCCATACCGCGAATTCAGCGTGGAGTCGCGTCGGGTCGCCGGCCGTCAGAGGTCCGTGGGACCAAGGCGACGTCAGGCATTTCTGCGTGCCGCCCTCTTTTCGACAAGTTGCCCGACAACGTCGGGATCCTGCCCTTCCGCCCCGAGGATTGCTCGCGGCTATCGTTCGTGGTTCGTTCCGGTGTCTTTACGACGGTCTCAACCATCAGCATCTCAACCGGGACGGGGAACACATCGATGAAACGAGCATGGTCACTGGCAATTTGCGGTTTAGCTTTTTTCTTTTCGCATAGCGCAAGCGCGCGCGACATCTACGTCTCCTCCGAGACCGGTGCAAACGAAGCGGCGGGCAGCAAGGCCGCTCCGAAAAAGCTCTTGTGGAAAGTGATGGCCGAGCTGGCCGACGGCGATCACATCTACGTCGCCGAGGGTCGCCAAGAAGGCCAGAACAAGAGCGGCCTCATGCCCCAATGCGGCGCCAGCAACGTCGTGATCGAGGGCGGCTGGAACAAGGACTTCAGCGCGCGCAACCCCTTCAAGCACCCGACCATCATCGCCGCGGCGCTCGACCAGGGCGGCAGCGTCGGCAAGGTCATCCACTTCGAGAGCCCCTCGAACAAGATAGACAACGTCACCATCGATGGCTTCCTCATCGACCGCGGCGGCTCGAACTATTACTTTTCCGACGGTGAGCCCGGCGCCAACAAGCGCATCGAGGGGCATTCCGACAACTCGCCGTGGGGTTATCGTGAGCTCAACCGCAAGTCGTCGGGTTCCGACCCCGCCGTACAGCTGATCGGGCGTGGACGTTTTGTTGTGCGCAACATGATTATCGTCAACAGCCCTTGGTGGGGCATTTACGTCAAAGCCGGCGGCAACGGCACCACCGAAATCGAGAACAACCTGGTCTTGATCTCGCAGGGCCGCGGCATCGAAGCGATCCCCGGCGGCGGCTGGGACAAGCCCAACTTCGTCATCCGCAACAACACCGTTGCCTTCAACCATTCGCTCAAGTCCACCGAAGGCCGAGCGCTCTCCACCGATCCGCGTGAAGCCACCGGCACCTATGTGGTCGAAAACAACGTGCTGGCGTTCAGCGACGGCGCCGGCCTCGCCACGAAATTCGGGCCCAAGGGCAGCGTGCTCACGCTGAAGAACAATCTCTTCGCCTTCAACCGTCTCGGCGATTACACCACCGGCGGCGACTCGGGCGGCACCGCCGCCAAGGACTTCAACGACAACTTGACCATCACCCACTCGGGCAATGTGCATGAGTTGCCCAAGTTCACCAGCAAGCTGGCCAAGGAGTGGTTCGACCGCTGGAGCTCGCGTGAGTACGTCGACATGGTGGCGGGCACCTTCAACACCGAGGCCGAGCTGATGGCAGCCCGCGGCGCGCTCGGGCTGAAGGACTACACCATCCCCGGCTACGACAAGACCTACGCGAGCTACAAGACGCTGCCGCAAAAACGCAACAACTACGACATGAGCCGTTACCCGCGCCCGATGAAAAAGGGCGACGGCGCCAACTGGACCAGCGCCGTCCTCGGTATCATCGGCGCCGACGGGGGGCGCGGCATCCAGCCCTTCAAGGCCAAGTAGCCCCTCCACCGCGGCAACGTTTCTCCGCCAGCCTAGGCCCTGACGCCTGCTGGGATCACCACGAGCCCGGCACCTGCATCGATGCGGTGTCGGGCTCGTCCCTTTTTAGCTCGCTCGATACGTTCGACTCCGGCGACGGCTGGCGGAGTTTCGCCCGGGCCATCGACGAGGCCAATGGGGGTGCGCAAGGGTCGATCGCACCCATTCCCGACGAGCATCCACGCTGATTCTCTCGGCCATCGTTGCATCCTGAGGCCTGCCACCGCAGGTAGCAGATTCGATGAAGCAACGACCCCCGCTCGGTCACATTTCAAGCGACGCAATGCGGTTTTGAAACGGCACGCGGCCTGTTTTCCGTCGGGGCCACAGTCGACAAGGAATCGAACGTTCTCTACGGTCAGGGGGGTGGACTTGATCGTCACGCCAGCCGAAACGCGGCTTGGTTCCCGGGAGACGGCGGCCATGTTGGCGTTGCCGAGGCCGAGGGTCGAGGCAGCCAGTGCAGCCAGTGCAGCCAGTGCAGCCAGTGCAGCCAGTGCAGCCAGTGCAGCCAGTGCGACACCGACGTGAACGTTGCGGGAAAACATCGCGACGCACATGATACGGCGACCGATCTTAGGTTGAACTCAGTTCGATTCGCTTTGGGGCGCCTTCCCTCGATTCCGGCACGGACGCATCCAGGGTAGCGCTCGCCTCGCTCACGGGCCGAGCGCGGCGGCGGAATCGGCATCCTCGGATGGGGCGCCGAGCGGTTGGCACGTGCTGCAATAGTGCACGACGCGCGCGCGAAGGATGTACGTGAGCACGACCCCCTGACACGTGCGGCACGTCCTTCGTCGGTAGACATGCGTGCTGTCGGAGCGCGGAACCCGTTCGCGGGGTTTCGCGAGCACGAGACCTCGCGTGGTCACGATGCGCTTCTCTTCGACGCCGCGGCGAAGGAGCCCCACGATGAGCCGCCACATCGCGCGCACCGTCGCCGGCGGAGTCGACGAGCCAGGCAAGTCGGGATGAATGCCAAGGAGGTGCAGCACCTCGGCGCGGTAGACGTTCCCGACGCCGCAGATACGACTCTGATCCATCAGGATAGCGCCGATTGGCGTCTTCGAGCGCGCGACGTAGGCGTAGAAGCGACGCGGTTTCGCGTCGGCCCGCAGCGGATCCGGGCCGAGCCGAGCCGTGATCGCCTGCATTTGCTCAGGCGTAACGACGTCGCACGCGGTCGGCCCCACGAGATCGATCGTCATCGCCTCGCCCTCGAGCCGCATGCGCGTGCTCGAGCGTGGCGGCGACGCAGGCGAACGGCGCCGGTAGAACTTACCGAAGAGACCGAGATGGACGTGGACGATGCGCTCGGACTCGAACACGTAGAACAGGTGCTTGCCATACGCTTCAACGTGCTGAAGTTTCGCGCGACCGCTCGCATCCACGAGCACGTCCGCATCGAAGCGTCCCTGCGGACGTGAC
>CANMZR010000461.1 GCA_947502375.1 Polyangiaceae bacterium | reverse complement strand
GGCTCGTCGCCGAGCAATTGCAAAAGCGCGCAGCCAAACTGGTGGGTGCCCGCGTGTTCGACGTCGGAACAGGGAGCGGCATCCTGGCACTGGTTGCGCTTTTGCTCGGTGCGTCGAGCGCCGTCGCAGTGGACAACGATCCCGAGGTGCTGGAGGTCGCACTCGAGAACGCCGGGCGGAACGGGCTCACCGAGAAGCTGCAAGTCAGCGCCACGCCGCTCGCCGAAGTGGCGGGCACCTATCCCGTCGTCGTCGCGAACATTCGCGCCACCACGCTTGTGGAAATGACGACCGACCTCCGCGCCCGCCTCACAGCCGACGGGATTCTTATTTTGAGCGGAATTCTGGCCGGCGAGCGAGCGGAGGTCGAAGCGGCATTCGAAGCGGATGGGTTTGTCGTCAACGAAGTCACTCATCGCGGCGAAGGTGAAGACGCCTGGGTCGCCATCGTCGTCTCGCTTCGGTCGTGACATGTTGCGGGTGCCCCTGGCCGAACTTTGTGCGGGCGAGCGCGTGCTCGACGACACGTCAGCTCGCTATGTGACGAGGGTTCACCGACTCGAAACCGGAGCGGTGTTTCTCGCATTCGATCCGGTCGCGTCCCTCGAAGCAGAAGCCGAGCTCCTCAGCACGGGAAGACAAGTCTCGGTGCGGATGGGCAGGCCCGTCCCGTGCGCGAACGTTCCGCGTCGGCGCGTCACCGTGATCCAAACTGCGAGCAAAGGGACCAAGATCGACGATGTCCTTCGCGATGCGACGGAGCTCGGGGTGACGCGATTCGTGATTGCAATTGGCATTCGGAGCGTGAAACGGCCTTTGGCTTCGCAGCTTCCGCGCTGGACGCGGATTGCGGTGCAAGCCGCTCGGCAATGTGGCCGCGGTGATGTCCCTGAGCTGGTCGGCCCGCTGCCACTCGGCGACGCGCTCGCCGAGCCGGGAACCGTACGGTGGCTTCTCGAACCACGTGGCGATTCGCTGCAAAACGCGGCGCTGGCGGCGCTGGCCGCAATGGCCGGGAGCGACGGAGCCACGGTGCTGGTCGTCGGTCCAGAGGGTGGGTTTGCTCCCGAAGAGCTCGCTCTCGCCGACCGTCTCGATTACCGCCGTGTCGCGCTCGGGCCCTTCATCCTGCGAACGGAAACTGCCTGCGCCGCGGCCCTAGGAGCACTCTTGGCAACCACAGGCGCAAGCTAGCCCCTCGATTCGTTCGAATCGAGGGGTAAGTAAACAGCAGTGCCCGAGTCAATATCAGCGCAAATCGCTGGCATTTCGAAGCCCTCGCCAGATAGCGGGCGTCGGAATTCTCAAGCGAACTTCTGTGACAGGAGACAAGAGTTTCAGAGCGGGCTGCCATCGAAGAGGCTGCTAAAACAGGCAGGGAAGGCTTCTGGGGTGAGGGCGTCTTTGCGACGGTGCCATTCCGGCAAGCAGCGCTGATACGCATCGTCGAGTCGAAGCTCGGTTTCAGGATAGGGTTCGCGCCATAGATCGATCGTCGCCGCGCCGAGCTCTTGGGTCGTTTGGTACTCGCCGCGTTCCTTCAAGATTTGCGCCGAGATCGTGAACATCGCAAGCCCACCGGGAATTGCCCCCAACGCGGTCGTGCACACCGCGGGATAACAGAGGCGCACCGTGCGAACGCCGAAGCTCTCGCGGATCTGTTTCATGGTCTCGCGCTGAATCACTTTGGCGCCCGCGAGCGGGCCCATCGCGTAGACCGGATCGTTTGCTTCGTAGTCGTAATCGCAGAACGCGACCACGCTCTCGCCCGGCGCGATAAGACCCGCCTTGGCGAGCGGACCTGCCCACAAAAGTGAGGAAGTACCCATGAATTTGTTGGTGCGCTCGATCTCCACGTCCGTAGCTACTTCCACTTCGACGAGCCCAAGCTGTCGATAGGCAGTCCGGTTCGCGGCATCCGGAACTTGCAGGACCGGATCGAACGCCATGTCGATGTCCATCACCGTGGTCGGACCGTGCTCCGCGTAACGTTTCGTCGCACCGGCCGCGATCCCGTTGACGAGGTGAACGGCACGGAAGCGCCCTTTCAACGCCGCTATCACCTCTTCGATCGTCTCTTCGCGGGTGGCATCGCGATTGAAGAACTCGCAGACCAGGCCTTCCTTTGCAGCGGCGTCACGCATGGCGGTGACGTGATGTCCGCCGATTTGCATTTTCTCGCTGTCGTAATGAACCCCGAAGACGGCGGCTCGCTCACCAAACAGGAGTTGCAACGCAATCTGCCGCGTGATGCCGTTGGAGCCGCCAAGGATCAGCACGGCCGTATCGGGCTCGATGCGAGCCCCGCGCGGCTTCACGTGTGGCAGCTGACGCGCGAGTAGAGCGCGGGCCGCAGTGGCCCCGTGCTCGGCAAGCTGACTGACCAAAGAGCGGCGATCGACACCGCCAAGCGGAAGCTTCTTGAAGATCTCGAGCCCCATCCGACGGACGTCCCATGGAGGCGAGCGGCTGTAAATGCAGCGCTAAGGAGTTGCGGACAGGGCGGCACGAAGCGCGTGAAAACACGGGATTCGGAGAAGGCGCGGGGAGTCGTGGGACGAGCGGAACGCCATAAACTGGACAACTGTTCAGTATTCACGGCATGCTGTGCGCATGATCACTCAAATGCAACGGAGCGTTCTTCGGGCCCTCTTCGAGCTCGCGTCCGAAGACCAACGGGCGACTCTTGGAACGGTGGCCGAAGTGGTTGACCTCGACTCGCTCAAGACCACCGCCATCCTTCATGAGCTCGAGCGCGCAGGTCTCGCCGACGCGGGCCGGCTGCGGCTCACGATGATGGGGCTGGCTTTGGCCGTTAGCGCACGGCCGCTCGAACGGCGACACGCCGAAGCGGCCTAACCCCTCGATTCGTTCGAATCGAGGGCCAAATAACAACAGCGCCCGAGTCAATCGCATCGCTTCGATGGACTCGGGGTCACCCCCGTTCCGGGCCGAGCAACTCAAGTAAGCGCGCGAGGGTAAACGCCACCTCGGCATCGGACAGCTGCGCGTGCAGCGTGATGCGAAGACGCGAAGTTCCGACGGGTACCGTTGGCGGACGAATCGCTTGAACGAACAGCCCCTGCCCGAGCAACCGTTCTCGGAAAGCAACCGCGAGCCGCGGTTCACCCACCAACCACGGCAGAATGGGCCCTTGCGACGGGAGGAGGGGCGCACCTGCCTTGGCGAGCTCCGTGCGAACGTGCGAGACGATGGCCGCGAGTCGCTGGCGTCCGGCGTCGTCGGCGATGACTTGGTGAACACGCGCCTCGGTGAGCGTGCTCAACCAAGGTGACACTCCGGTCGAAAATACGAACGTGCGCGCGCGATTCCAGAGCCAGGCCTTCAAGGCCCTCGGGCCGGCGACGAACGCACCCTGCAAGCCGATAGACTTTCCTAGAGTTCCGACGAGCACGTCGGGCACTATTCCAGCATGGTGGCAGGCTCCACGGCCTTCTCTGCCGAAAATCCCAAGCGAATGAGCTTCATCGACGACGAGAGCCGCGTCGTAACGATCGCAGACGCGCCGTAGACCCACAAGGTCGGGGACGTCCGCGTCCATACTGAAATAACCCTCGGTGACGACGAAGCGACGACGGGAGGACTGCGACTCACGGAGCGCCTGCTCGACCGCGCCGAGATCGCAATGAGGGATCACCTTCAGGGCCGCACGACTGAGGCGACAGCCATCGATGATCGAGGCGTGGTTGAGGGCATCGGAGACGATCACGTCCTCGCG
>CANMZR010000460.1 GCA_947502375.1 Polyangiaceae bacterium | reverse complement strand
GTGCGTCCGATCGAAGTCGTTCCGGACTGGGTGTGCGAGATCGCGTCGCCATCGACGGCGGCGCACGATCGCGTCTGGAAGGCGGAGCTCTACGCGCGTCATGGCGTCGGCGCGCTGTGGCTCGTCGATCCAGAGGCGCGCACCCTCGAAGCCTTCACTCTCGATGCGGAGCGACGATGGCTGCGTGTCGGGGCGTGGGACGAGACCGCGACCGCGCGCATCGCCCCCTTCGAGGCGGTGGAGCTTGCCGTAGGGCGGCTGTTCTTGCCGCGTGAGAACGAGTGAAAAAAAACCGGGGTTCGCGCGCTGCAGTCGGCGCAGCCTCAGCGAGACCTCACTCACATACGTACGCGATCACGGTGACGCCGTCGGCGCTCACGTTGACGGCATCGCGAGGACCCGGGCCTGGTGCGACGTGGCACGTACGACCTGCGGGTGGCGTCACGTCAATGTTCACGCTCCCCGGCGCGACATTGAAAAAACTGACGAAGCTCCCTCCGGCGACGACGGTGTCGCCGCGTTTGGGTCCCGTGGAGGAGAGGACGAACGGAGCGTCTGCTTCCGCGTCGATCCCGATCTTCGCGCCGATCGCGGGCTTGAGTTGCGGGTCGTCCGCTGCGACGACGAGGATGCCGCGCGTAGGGTCGATCGTCGTGCCGAGGAAGGCCGCGACCTGTGACGTCGTCTTTCGGGTGCTGACGTACGAGATGAACGAGAAGTCCACCGCGCCCGCTGCCCCGGCGAGCGTGTAGGTGGAGATGTTCGGTCCGGTGAGCTTCACGTCGAAGGCTCCGGGGGGCACCTCGAGGCTCGCGCGCCCTTGCGTGTCGGTTTGCGCCGTCGCCTGTCCGAGCGTAAGCGTGCCACCTGCGAAGCCCTTGCCCGTCGCAGCGTCGACGAGCTGAAATTGCCCGATGACGGGCTCGACCGCGGGGGGGGCCTCGAGCGCGCTGTCACCCTCGTCGGGAGACGAGTGGCATGACGCCACGGCCAAGGCGAGAATCGGGAGGAGCTCGGCAGCTTTCATGGAGAGAGCGCTCACGGGAGCGCGGCGGGGTGTTCGCGTCAAGGCTCGCCTACGGACGTGGCTGCGTCCTCAATAAGGACTGGTGCGAAGACGGCATCAAGATGATGTCCAAGGTGGGCAACTTCAGCTCGCTGTTGCTGACACTCGAAACGAACTACCGTTCGGAGGAGCGTTCACTCCATGCCAAAAAAACCTCTCGTCGCCGCCGTCCTCAACTTCTTCTTGTTCGGCGGAGGGACGCTGTACGTGGGCAAGCGCAAGCTCGTTGGCGCCTTGCTCACTGTTGGCGGCACGATCGCCCAGGCGGCTGAAGTCTACACGTCGCCGCCGATGAAAAACCTAATCCCAACGGTGTGGCCATTTCTGATCGGCGGGCTAGTCATCCTGAAGCTCGGGCTCGCGATCGACGGCTACAACGAAGCGAAGGCCGCGAACGGCTGACGTGCTCCGGTCCGCGCGTCGGGTTCGAGGTGTGGTCCAAGCTTGAGCTGTTCAAGAACTGAACCAGATAGGACCATGAAGAAGCCAAGCGCGGGTCGAGAGGACGGCAGGGACAAGCGTTCCACGGCGATCAAGACCATGGCGAGCACAGAGTGCGCCGCTGGGGTGTTGCACGAAGTGCCGGCAGACCTGCACGTGATCTTGACCTCCGACGCCGCCCTCCTTGCGAAGTGGAATGACCTCACACCGATCCAGCGCAACGAGTGGATTTGCTGGGTGACCATCGTCAAGAAGCCAGAGACGAGGGCCGACCATGTCATGCGATTGAGCTCGCAGCTACAGGAAGGCAAACGCCAACCCTGTTGTTGGCCAGGTTGTCCGCATCGCAGACCTAAAGCTTCGAAATGGTTCAGCAATCCGTAGTTGGTCGAGAGGCTGCGCGGCGTCCGACCGGTCCAACGTCAGCGCCTCCTGGGAATGCAGCAGCACCAGCTTCCGCGTGACGAGCCGCGGCTCGCGCCTCGCGGACCACGTGCTCGACAGTTCTCTTAACTACGCTTTATGCAATAGTGAGGAGGACGTTGGCGTTCTTGGAGAACTCATGAAAATTCTCGGTCTGCCCGTCCTCCTCCTCGTCGTCACGTCGTGTCGATCGACGGAGCCGAAGGAGTTATCGGATGCCGGCTCTCAGGCCGTGTCACGTCCGCGTGCAAGCACGAGCGTCGAGCCAAGGTCGAACCCGAGCGCGAACGCCCCGCCGACCATTGCCCCGCCGACCATTGCCGCGCTTCCGAGCCGAGCACCCCTTTCGAGGGCGCCGATGAGGACCGTCGGGTATCCGGCCTCGATCGCAACCGGGATGAATGATCCCGCCGATGTCGTCGGCTTCACGGCGGATGGCAGCGAGTACGGCTATTGCGCCAGCATCGACGCTCGCGAGCCGCCGACGACCACGTGCAAGACCCTCCAACGCGACGGCACGTCGAAGGTACGAAGCACCGACGACGAGTCCGGCCAATATTCGACTGCGCGCGCGACGAGCCTCGACGCATGGATGAAAGCGTCGGGGATGGCGAAGATCGCGACGACCACGAGCCCGCTGGAGCGACGCGCTCGCCCCGTGACCGGAAGCTGGCCGTTCTCCGACATCACCGTCTCGGTCAACCCCGTGCCCGGCGACGGCGCGAACACGAACGCCGTCCTGCGAGTCGGCGGGGCGGTGAACGGAGAGCCGCCCGTGTACCCGGTCACGCTCCGTGCGAAAAACAATCCGCCGCATCACACCGTATGGACGAACGACCTCGCACTTTCGCCCGACGGCAGCGAGCTCGGCGTCGTTGGCGGCTTCTTCTGCATGGAGTGGTGCAACGACTTCGTGGTGTACAGAGCCCGCGTCGGCGCCTTCGCCTCCCTTGTTTACAACGAGACAGGCTTGCGGCATCACCAGAAGGGCGACTACGCACGGGCCGCGGAGCTCTTTCTCGCGGCGACGTGGGACGACGAGCACGCGAAACTTCCGCCTTACAACCTCGCTTGCGCGTGGGCCCGCCTCGGCGATCCCCGCGCGAAGGACGCACTTTGGCTCGCGATCCAGCGGGATCCCTCCGCAAAGTCACGCGCCGTGAAGGACGATGATTTCGCGAAGGTCAGGAGCGAGGCGTGGTTTCATTCACTGACCAAATCGCGTTGAGCCGCGCTTTGTGAGGCGGATTCACAACGGCAAGCGCGTGGAGAGGCTGCGACCTTAGGCCGCGAACATGGGCTCGTCGCTCAGCATCGATGGGTCCCGCCCCGCATCCTTGGCCCGATACAGCGCATGGTCGGCGCGGGCCACCACGGCCTGGAAATCGTCGTCGTCGTGGCATGCCGCGGCAATACCGATGCTGACGGTTACGCGGCCGCCCTTGAGTGCCGGCAGGGTCGCCTGGCGCAGTGAGTTGAGAATGCGTTCGGCGACCTTTTCGGCGTCGGTAGGCGAGCAATGGGGGAGCAGCAACGCGAACTCTTCGCCACCCCAACGCGCCAAGACATCGTGGCTTCGCAGCCCGACCAGCATGCGCTGGGCGGTTTGTCGCAACACGTTATCGCCGGCGGCAAACAACTCTCGATCGTTGGGCAAGGCACGGCGGTCATGAACCCGTCCGTCGATACGGAAGCGCTTTACTCAGCATAATAAAACGTGGGAATGCTGAGCCAGCCTACGGCGCTCGCTACGCGAGATCATGCCGCGTGCCCTGAGCCAGGTCCCAGCTCGGCTCCGCCTTCGTTGCCACGCGGGGTG
>CANMZR010000459.1 GCA_947502375.1 Polyangiaceae bacterium | reverse complement strand
GTCTTGTGGGTCGATCCGCCTCGCCGAGTTGGCCTGCTCATCACGCCGCTCATCGGCGAATTCCCGGTGCGCAACCTCATGCCTGAGGTGGCTTATTCACTGATGCCTGGACCACGCGAGCGAATCGAGTTTGACCTCTCGTTTGTCAATGGGGCCTCGGTACGGATCCCGGGCGTGACGCTGGTGCTGACGTTCTGGCATCGTGAGGGGAACGAGCGGCGACACATCAGCGAGCGGGGACTGTCATGGCCGCACGGAGTGGACCCTGGCGGCAGCGTGAAATGGCACGTGCGCGCGCAGGGCGATGCGCTTCGCATCACGAGTTATTTGCCTGCAAATATGGAGGCCGCTCCCTACGCCACGCTGGACGCTTTTGCAGAGCTATCGCGCGCGAACGTGAGCGCGGTGCGGCTGCATGGCGCGACGATGCTGGCGTACCTTCGGGACCCGCGCGCAGCTGCGGCCGTCAGGGCGCTCGAGGGGTTGTCGCCGCTCGAAGAACTCGCGCGGGCGTCGCTCGCATCGACACTCGAACCATGGATGGCGTGCGGAGTGCGGGACGACCGGTTGTGTGTTTTCAATGGCACGAAGGACCTGAGCAGCGGCGTTGAGCTTCACGATCCGTCCGGGCACAGCGTGAGTGTCAAGGACCTCTTCTTTCCCGCACGTGGTCTCTCCGTGCGGTTCGCGGGTGCGAAAGGCCCAATCACGATCACCCCGGATCGATAATGCCCCTCGCGTCAGGGGTTGCCGCAGACGAAGTAGCCGCTTGGCAAGAGCTGACTTGGCTTGCAGATGGTCTGGACGTTCCCGTTCTGGGAGACAATGAGCGGGCAGACCGTGACATTCGGTATGCAGAGAGTGACGTTGTTGGCGCTGCACGTGCTCTCGCACGTGACTTGATCGTAGACGTCGTACTTCTTTTGGTTCGCGTAGTATTTCACGCGACGACCGCAGCAGACCGCTCCGGCTGAGCATTGCGCGCTCGATTGGCAATCGATCCGCGTCTCGGGCCCGTAGCCCACCTGCAAGGTGTTGCAGTTGTCGTTGTTGACCGGGCCGGTAACGCAGCTGCCCTTGTCATTCGAAAGTAGACCGTAGTTGTCCCAGCAGCAGCCTTCTGCCGCGTCCAGACTGCAGGTGGTGTTGCCGCACGGCAGTGTCATAGCCGGTCCGCCGCTCGACGAGCTCGCCGAGACCCCGACGCTGGAACTACTCGTCGTGGCGGCGGTGGTCGATGAGCCCGCGGTGGTCGATGAGCCCGCGGTGGTCGATGAACCCGCGGTGGTCGATGAACCCGCGGTGGTCGATGAACCCGCGGTGGTCGATGGGCCCGCGGTGCTCGTGCCTCCGGCACCGCCCGTGCTCGTCTGAGTGGGCTGGCTCGAGCCTCCTACACCACCGGTGGGAGTCCATGCCGTGGGCTCTCCAAACAGCGACTCGCCGCTCGAGCTGCAGGCGCCAGCGCCAAGCAACGTGAACCCCAAAAGTGTGAAGCGACGGGCAGTCATCATGCGGAAGCATAGCGCGTCTCTCGGTGAGAACGCCAACAGCTGGTAAGGGACACCCACCGGTCGATCCATCTTTTGCTTCGCGCACGTTCTGGTACGCTGCGGGTTCGCTCGAGGAACACCAAACGTGATGACGAAAAGCTCCTGGTGCTGGGTCGCTCTTTGGCTCGGTTCGTCGGCGATGGGATGCGCACCGGACGAGCTCGAGCACGTCGGTGTTGAGGATGCGCGCATCATCAACGGTGAGCTTGACACGACCCATCAAGCGGTCGTCGCGGTGTTCAGTGACATGGCGGAGTGCACGGGGACAATCCTCTACGCCGCGGGTGGCGCCGCCTATGTGCTCACGGCAGCTCACTGCTTTGGCTCGGGACCGATCAAGTACGTGATTCGAGGGAATGACTACGACAAACCTGATCAAGTCCTGCAGGTCGTCAAATACCTCGTTCACCCGCTCTACAACGCCAAAGATCAGTCCTACGACTTCGCGATGTTGAAGGCGCAATTGGCAGCCGACAACATCCCGCAGATCCTTCCGATGGCGCCCGTGGAGGACAAAATGAAAGTGGGCTCCGCCATCGAGCACGTCGGCTATGGGCTCACGAGTTACCCGAGCGGTCAGACCACGCTTCGTCATCACGTGATGGGTAAGATCGACCAGCTAGCGCAGCTCCAGTTCGCCTACAACCAGCCATCGAGCGGTCCGTGTTCCGGTGACAGCGGTGGCCCCGAGCTCGTCGAGACGCCGTTTGGGACGCGCGTGGCTGGGGTCGTTTCGTACGGCGATCAAGAATGCAAATCGACCGGCGTGAGCGGACGCGTATCGGGTGTTTACCAAGCGTTTATCCTGCCGTTTGTGGGTGGGTTGCCGAACGACGGCGGGTCCGGTTCGAGTTCCAGCACCGGCGCCGCGAGTTCGTCATCGGCTGCGGCGGGAAGCACGAGTGCAACGACGGCAGGAGCGGGCGGCGCCTCCGGCGAGACGGCTGCGGTCGCGACGGCTGCGGTAGCGACGGGCGTCGGGGGTGGGAATGACGGATGGACCGCGGGTTCGCTCCGGCCGACCGCTCACACGGGCGAGCTCGTGACGACTTCGTGTGCGGCCGCGAACGGCGGGGCCCACTCCGGGGTGGCCGCATGGCTTTGCGGCCTCGTGGTCGCAGGCGCACTCGTGTTCGCTCGCCGTCGAACGTGAGCGCCGCAAGTTCGATGGCCTCACGCAATGACGAGCTTCAGGCTGGTGTGACGCGCGCCGTTCGTGCGCTGGGCTTCGAGCCGGATGTCGTCGCGTACGACGGAACCTTGCAATCGCGCGCCCTTGAGGTGGCTCTCACGGAGGCCCCGCGGGTTCTTGCGCGGGTGGGATGCCGCCTCGCTCGCGGGAGTGATGACTTCGGTCCCGAGCCTATCGACGGGCTCTGGTTGTGTGTGGAACCTTCGTCCCGCGGCTGCCGGATGACGCCGCTCTTCGGCGGCGAGGTGACGACCATGGACGTTGTTTCCGTGCGTCTCACGGCCAGCGATGAGTGGTGCTGCGAGGCCGCGAACTGTGAACGCACGCGCCGGCGCTACGCCGTTGACCTCGAGGTGCGAATGGCCGAGGGGCGGGGTGACTTCGTCGTTCACGAGGGGACGAACGGCGAAGATGCTCGCAATCTCGCAGTCGCGTTGGCTCGGGCGCTTGGGGTTGAGCTTCGAAAACTCGGGATCGTGGACGAGGTGCCGACGAGCGTCGAGGAGACCCTTCCCGAGCCGGTGATGGAGGCGCCCTGGGAGCTCTCGGCGCTGGAGCTGGCTCGCTGGAGGCTGGGTTGCGAGGCGGGGCGTTGGGTGGTGCGGGACCGCACGAGCCTTGGCCCGCGTGCGGCGCTTGGCGTCGAGCTTGCGCTTTTCGGCGGGGCCTTGGCCGCGGCTCTCGGGGCTGGAATCACAGCTGCGCTCGGCTGGCAAACCGGTGACCGTGAGCGCGCGGCGATTTTTGGCGTCTGCTCCGTCGTTGCAGCGATCACAAGCTACGCTTTCCTCGGTATTTCGCTGCACTCGGCGCGCTATCGGTCGCTCGATACGCCGGTGCTTTTCGCGTACCGGGACCGCCTTGTGGCCGCGCCGTGGGTTTCGCGGAGTGGCGCCGTGCGGCTGGTCGCCGCGGGAAGTTATGGCGCAGGCTTGCCGATTGCGGGGATCACCGCAATCGAGCACCGCAAAGAGGGAGCCGCGCAGTTGCTTGTCTGCGTCTCCGA
>CANMZR010000458.1 GCA_947502375.1 Polyangiaceae bacterium | reverse complement strand
CGAGCCCGTGTGAACTCGGCACAGCAAGGGCTCAGCGTCGATCCGGCCTTTGAGCAAGGCGAGGGCCTGACGTTTGTCAACTAGCGACTCGAACACCACCGCTTGCCACTCGGTCCCCGTCTGATCGAGTACCACCGTTCGCTCGCGGACACGCCGCACCAAGGTTTCGGTCTGCAGCCGGTATTGGATGAGGTCCGCGATGGTCAGGATCCGGAGCCCATGCTCCAAGCCGAACTCTTCGAGATCGGGCATCCGGGCCATGGTTCCGTCGTCCTTCATGATCTCGCAAATCACGCCCGCCGCAGAGAGGCCCGCGAGCCGCGCAAGGTCCACCGAGCCCTCCGTCTGGCCGGTGCGTACGAGCACGCCGCCCGGGCGCGCCCGCAAAGGGAAAACATGCCCTGGGGTGACGACGTCGAGCGGCCGCGCGTTGGGCTGAATGGCGACCCGAATCGTGTGCGCACGGTCCGCGGCGCTGATGCCGGTTGTGACACCCTCGGCCGCCTCGATACTGACGGTGAAAGCCGTGCCGAGCGGTGGTCCACCGCGTCCGGGGGCCCTCATCATCGGTAGATCGAGCCGCTCGACCTGCGCCTCCTCGAGCGTGAGGCAAATGAGGCCTCGCCCGTGCTTCGCCATGAAGTTGATGGCCTCGGGCGTGACCATTTCCGCCGCGAAGGTGAGGTCGCCTTCGTTCTCGCGGTCCTCGTCATCGACGAGGATGATCATGCGACCCTCGCGAATATCCTGAAGCGCAGCGCTGACGCGATCGTACACCGCGCGGTCGAGGGGACGTGCCGACTGAATCATGACGTGTATCCGGCTTCCTTCAGCTTGGACCAGAGAGAATCATCGCGTGAGGCTGCGTGAAGTCCGAGCTGCCGAGCGACATAGCGCGCGAGGACGTCAACTTCGAGGTTCACCCGGGTGCCGGTCTTCCAGGCTCCGAGAATGGTCACCGAAAGCGTATGGGGCACGAGCATCAACTCGAACGTATTCCCAGCGATCCGGTTCACGGTGAGACTACAGCCATCGACGGTCACGGAGCCCTTCGACGCAAAAAACCGCGCGAGTTCCTCGGGTGCTTCCACTTCGACTCGCCAGGCCTTGCCGACCGTCTCGACCACCGCAATGCGACCGACGCCGTCGATGTGACCGAGCACCATGTGCCCTCCCATACGGTCCCCGACGCGGAGCGAACGCTCGATATTGACATGGTTTCCGATAGCGAGTTCCCCGAGCGTCGTCAGCGCCAAGGTCTCCGAGGAAACGTCGGCGTCGAAGCCTCCAGCGTGTACGGCGGCCACCGTGAGACAGACCCCGCTCACGGCAATCGATTCACCGAGCTGCAGCGCACGTGGTTCGACTGCAAACTCACGAAGCGCGAGCACGGCCATCGGACCTTTGTGCGTCAGCGAACGAACGCGCGCGGTCGTCTCGACGAGACCCGTAAACATCGTTCAGTCCTCGTCGTCACTGGCCGGAGCATCACCCGCGGCAGGCGCCGTAAGTAGCCGCTCGAGCACCAACTTGGAGTAGCTCGCGAGCTCGGTGAAGACGACGCCCATGCCGGGTGGATCTTCCACGATTCGGACGACACGACCGACTCCTTCAATGACCTCGACATCATCCATCAACACGGTGAATTTGAGGTTCACTTTGGTTCCGATTTTGAGCGGAATGCGCGAGCGAATGAACACCCCCGAACGCGAGATGTTCGACACGTATTCACTGACGAACGCGTCGAAAGACTCGAACTCTTTGTTGATGGTGACGCGCTCGTCCTTCCTCATGGTGTCATCCTCGTCGAAACGGTCCGCGACCCGCGCGCCGGCCAGCTCTCAGCCACCCGGCTCTCAGCCACCCTGCAGATCGAACTGCTCGAGGTGGTACTCCTTGTGAGGCACGAGATCGATTCGCCGCATGAACATGCGTTCGGCTTCCTTCACGGCCTCCTGCTCCTCCGTCTTCAGCAGATCGACGATGGCCGGATTGCAATTGACCACCACCTTGTAGCCCTTGAGGTTGCTTTGTTCGCGGCGGATCTGGCGCAAGATCTCGTAAGCAATGGTCGCCTTCGACATGAGCTGCCCGGTGCCGTCGCAATAGAAGCACGGCTCGTGAAGGAGGCGACCGAGGCTCTCTCGCGTGCGCTTGCGCGTCATCTCGATGAGGCCGAGGTCCGAGATGCGATTGAGGGTCGTCTTCGCCTTGTCCTTGGCGAGCAGATCCTCGAGACGACGGCGCACCTTTTCACGGTTTTGCAGCCGGTCCATATCGATGAGGTCGAGAATGATGAGCCCACCGATGTTGCGGAACCGCAACTGGTAGGCGATTTCCTCGACCGCTTCGAGATTCGTCGCGAGGATCGTGTCCTCGAGGTCCTTGTTTCCCTTGCCGACGAAGCGACCGGTGTTCACGTCAATCGCCGTCAGCGCTTCCGCCTGATCGATGACCAAATGACCACCCGAGCCGAGTGGAACCTTGCGTGAAAGCGCGCGGGAGATTTCGTCTTCGATGCCGTACGCGTCGAAGACGGGCTCGCGGCCTTCGTAGAGCTCGATGTCGTTCACGCGCTCGGGCATGAACATCTCGACGAAACGTCGAAGGCGTCCATATTGTTCGCGGTTGTCGATGATGATTTTGGCAACGTCATCGGTGAAAAGGTCCCGCGCGGTTTTCAGGACGAGGTCGAGTTCCTCGTAAATTTCTGTCGGTGCCTTGGTCGCTGCATCGCGGGCCTTGATGATCTCGTCCCAGAGACGAACGAGGTAGCCAATATCGTTTTTTAGGCCCTTTTTTGTGAGGCTCTCGGCGACGGTACGAACGACGAGCCCGCCGGTTGGAGGCTTGACCGACTCGATGACTTCGCGCAAGCGAGCGCGTTCCTTCTCGTTGCCGATGCGCTTCGAGATGCCAATGTGCTCGACCGTTGGTAAAAATACGACGTACCGACCCGCGAGGGAGACATGGCTCGAAACACGTGCGCCCTTGGTGCCGATGGGCTCTTTGGTGACTTGCACGATGACGTGCTGGCCTTCGCGAACCACCTCGCGAATGGGCGTGCTCTTCGAGATCCGCGACTTGTCGAGGACGGGCGGCTTCGTTCCCTGGCGGCCTTCGCGTCCCTCACGTCCCTCGCGGCCGCGCTTCCGGTCGTTGCGGCCCCGGCGATCATCGCGACCGGTAGCAGGCGTCTCGCTGCGCGTGCCCGCTCCCGCAGCAGCCTGCGGCGCCACGGTCGATGCCGTGGAGGCGCTACGCCGCGTTCGAACACTGCGGGCAGCGCCCGGCGGGTGGCCCTCGCGTTGAACACGGACCGGCTCGCCAGAAGCCGAGGTCGCTGCCGCGGCTTCGTTTGCGCCCTCTACCTCGCCGACGTAGCGGCCTTCGGCTGCAAGGATAGCGGTGGCACGAGGCTCCTCCAGCTCCTCGATGGGAGAGCCCTCGTCGAGCACGAAGATTTCCAACTCGTCATCGTCGCTCGCCGCTGGGGCTAGCGCGCCTTCGGCGGTGGCGTCTTCGTCACTCGCGTCGTCCTCGGCGCGGTCGTCGCTAACGTAGTCTTCACCCACGTAGTCCCGAAGCAACCCCGGCACGGCCAAGCCGGCGCGTGCCTGTTGCTCGTGAGCTTCACGCGAGCGCAGCGACGCGCTCGGCCCCACATCAAGGCCATCGCCATCCTCGTCGCCCTCCTCGGACTCTTGCGGCGAGAAGGTCAGCGCGAGGGATTCGTCTTCTTTGGCGTCATCCGCGGAGGCTTCGAGGACGACATCGTC
>CANMZR010000457.1 GCA_947502375.1 Polyangiaceae bacterium | reverse complement strand
CCGAGGCGGAGGCTTTTGCGGCGCTCCTCGCGGCGCCTGGACCGGTACCGCCACCGAGTGCACTCAACGGCTCGCAGTCGGAGGGCTTTGGCGCGCAGCTCTTCGGTCTGCGCAACACGTGGCACCTCGCCGCCATGGCGCACATCGAAGGGATCGTCCTCGCGCGCCTGGCCCGGGACCCTCTCCCCGTTGAGCTGACTCGCAGCGACACAGTGACCGGCGATCTCCGTGTTTTCGGCGAATATCGCGGCGTTTCCTACTCCACCGAGGGCGCGTATCAACTCGGTCGCGTGGCAGGCTATGGCGTGAACCGGCCGCTCGGCGCGTTTGCCGGTGCGGCGCGAGTGGATTGGCAGACCGCACTGCCGCTCGACGTGCGTCTCGGGCTCTCGACTGCCTACGCGAGCGGCGACCCTTCCGGCGGGAAGGGTGCCAGGCTCCAGCGATTCGATCCGATCGCACCCGACGTGCATCGCCACCACGGAATGATGGATCTCGTCGGGTGGTCGAACCTCATCGATGCTGCCGTATCCATCGGTGTGCGGCCCGCGAAACAATTCGACGCGTCCGTGCGCTACGCATTCTTGGGCCTCGCGGCTCCCGGGGACCGTTGGACGACCGCCGGTCTCTTGCCGGTCGGGGTCGCCCCGGACAACACGTCCCACGTTCTTGGCAACGAGGTGGACGTTCGCGTCGCCTACGAGCTGAACGACAGCCTCTCGTTTGACCTCGGCTATGGCTTGATGGCCACCGGGGCCGGTGCGCGCCACATCCTCGCCGCCGCCGGTCGCGGTGAGCCGGACCTGTTGCAGTTCGGTTATCTCCAGGCTTCGTTCCGCGCTCCCTGAGCGCCCATCCGCCCGGCGCTCGAATTACTCCGAGTCGACGTCCGACTTCTTTTTTTTCTTCAGCGACTTGTGGCCTCTCGCGGCCGGGTTGCTGGAGGCTGCATCGCCTTGCTCGCGCGATTTGCTTTCGGACGGCCGTGTCTCTTCTGCGCCCGCGGTCGCGCACGCACCCGCGTCGCAGAATTGCCCTTTTTTCTCGCAGTCGAGGTCCGTTCTGCACTCACCGGTCGACGTGTCGCCGCTGTTCGATTCCCCGAAATAGGGGCCGTTCAACTTCTTCAGCAGCTCGTCCACGCGCGCTTTGGCATCCGTCGATAGCGAGCCTTGGGCGCTGAATTCGCGGGCCGCGGCGTTGCCAAGCCAGTGACGAGCGTCGCGCTTTTGTTCGAGCCTGAAGTGACTCATCCCCCGGACATAGGCGTATTGCGCGCGCTCGGCGGCGGAGAGTGAATCGATGTCACGTTCCAGCACTTCCAGTAACAGGAGCGCTTTATCGTACTCGTTGGCATCGTAGTGGCCTCGTGCACGCACAAAATCGTCCCGATACGTGGCGCAGCCAAAGAGTGCGAAAACCAGGGTGGCAACGAGCCCAGCGCGGACCATGGTCGCAGGGTAGGCGTCAGTGGTGGTTCGGAGCAAGTGGCGAATGCCGCATCCTAGACGTCCGGTCCCGATTGGTCTAACCCCTCTAAGCGGCAGGTTCCGTCCTGTGCTTGGGTCCGATGTCGATTCCATCCAATTCCAACCTCAGCTCCTCCGGGGCGCGACCCGGGGCGGTCTCCGCCTCGGGTGTGGTGTCGAGTGCTCGGGGGACTGCTTTGACTGGGCCAGCGTCCGGCAGTGAAGTGCTGCCTCGGGTGTTCGGAAAGTACACCCTTCTTCGCGAGCTGGCGTCGGGCGGCATGGCGAAAGTTTACCTCGCACTGCAGCGAGCCGTCGCCGGATTCGAGAAGCTCGTCGTCGTCAAGCGCATCCTTCCGGAGCTTGCCCGCGATGTGAATTTCGTGGAAATGCTGCTGGCCGAGGCGCGCACCGCCGCGACGCTCAACCACCCCAACGTGGTTCAGACTTTCGACGTCGGCGAGCACGAGGGCACCTACTTCATCGCGATGGAATACATCAACGGCGAGGACGTGCGGTCCATCGTCCGTGGGATGAAGCTCAAGAACGTCAACGAATTTCCCCTCGAACACACCCTCACCATCATCAACGGGATGTGTGCCGGGCTCGCCTACGCCCACGCGAAGCGCGGTCTTGACGGCGCTCCGCTGAACATCGTTCACCGCGATGTTTCGCCTCAAAACGTGCTTGTGACATTTTCCGGTGACGTGAAAATTGTCGATTTCGGCATCGCGAAGAGCACCGCGGCGGTCGTTTCCGAAAAGACCACGGCCGGACAGTTGAAGGGCAAGGTTCCCTACATGTCGCCTGAGCAGGCGCGCGGCGAGGACCTCGACCATCGCAGCGACATCTTCGCACTCGGGATCATGCTCTTTGAGCTGACGACCGGGCGGCGTCTTTTCAAGGCCAAGAGTGATTACGAGACGCTTCGGCTGATCTGCGATCGTGACTATCCGCGTCCGTCCCAGGTCCGCCCCGACTACCCGCCGGCACTCGAGGCCGTGGTCATGCGGGCCCTCGAAAAGGATGTCACCAAGCGTTATCAAAGCGCGCAGGACATGCAGGCCGATATCGAGGCCTTTATTCGCCACGAGCGGATTGCGGCCTCTACGGTCAGCCTGTCGACCTGGATGAACTTCCTCTTCGAGGAAAAACTGGCGCTCCAGAAGACCGTCCTTCAGGACGTGAAACAGCTGGCCGACGTCATCGCGTTGCAGCACACGGAGTCGAGTTCCGACTGGATGAAGGAGACGAGCGTGACGATGGGCGCCTCGACCATCACCGGCGGCGACATCACCAGTTTCCACGAGCTGAAGAAGCGTCAGACTCGCATGTTTGTCGGCATCGCTCTCGTCCTCGCCGTGTGTGGCATCGGCGGGGGCACGGCGTTCTTCGCCATGAAGTCGAAAAAGCAGGATGCGACCGTCGTTGCGCCGCCTCTGCCCGTACCCGAGCCCGAGGTGAAGCGCGGCAAGCTCACGGTGACGAGCGACCCTTCGGACGCGTACGTGCGCGTTGCGGGCGAGGTGCAAAAGCCGAAGGAGCCGGGAGCTCCAGTCGTCGTCGAGAAGCTCCCGATCGAGATGGAACTCGAGGTGAAGATCTCAAAGGAAGGCTTCGAGGACGTCGAGGAGAAGGTCACCTTCACCCCCGATAAACTGGAACTTTCCATCGCGGTGAAACTCGTGAAGGGCACCGCTCGGCTCGTCTTTACCGTGGAGCCCCACGGGGCGCAGTTGCTGCTCGATGAAAAGGTTTTGACGGCACCCCTCGGTGGTTGGCTGAATGGCGTGAAGCTCGAGGAGTTGTCTGCGGGTAAGCACAAGGCTGTTTTTTCGGCGCCGGGCTTCATGGCCCAGACTGTGGAGTGGAGTGCCGTCAAGGGCGAGTCGAAGACCGTCGAGATCAAGTTGAAAAAATTTGAAGCCTCGAGCGCGAAGCCTTCGGAGAGCGCGACGGCGGTCGTCACGTCCGCGGGTGGTAGCGGATTCGTCAACGTGAACTCGCGGGGCGGCTACTGCACATCGACGACGGTCAACGGCAAGTCCGTGGGCCCGACGCCGGTCGCTGGTGTGAGTGTCAAAGCGGGACCGGTCTCGGTGGTCTGCAAGACGGCCGACGGCAAAACCGTGTCGGGCGGCGGGGTGGTCAAAGACGGCGAGACGGCTCGCATCAGCGTCACCATTCACTAGACCCTCGCCGAAAAGCTGCTGCGCGCCAAATCCCGTCGGGCGGGTTCGCGGAAGGCACAGGAAGTGCCTATCGCTCGCCACTTCCTAGGGATTCGTCGCTCGCGACGCTTTTGGGCGAGGGTCCC
>CANMZR010000456.1 GCA_947502375.1 Polyangiaceae bacterium | reverse complement strand
CCGTTCGCGCGCCAAACAACCCGAGGGCCAGCCATCCTGAGGCGATGAGAGAAATACGGAGGGTATCGCGCGTCGGGGCGAGCATCGCTTCGGCACGTTATCATGGCGGGGCGGACGGTCGCGTGGTGCGGCAACGTTGCGGTTCTTTCGGCAACGTTGCGGTTCTTTCGGCCATGTTGCGTAGGGGGGCAGGCTCGTCAGGGCGAACTTAAGCCGCTCGTGACGCCGGTCCCGCGATCATCATGTTGTTCTTTATCGGAGCGCCTCAGCCGCCCTTCGACTCTTTGTGGATGGGGCGAACGATTCACCGCCCGGTGGCATGAGCCTGGAACAGTTCGGCAGCCTGGAACAGTTCGGCGCGCTGAACTGCGCCTTCGTCAACTCGGACAATCACCACGACGCCACGAGGTTGGCCGCGCTATCCTCTCGGCATGCATGCCGCCGTCGCTGCCGACACGTCTCCCGAAGCCGATCGGGTGCAACTCGAGCTGTTGCGACGCGCCGGCGAGACGCGGCGCTTCGGGCTGTGCCGATCGCTCACCGAAACCGTGGTGGCCTTGTCGCGGCGCGCGCTCCGCGAGGCGATGCCCGGCGCGTCCGAGGACGAAGTGCTCCTGCGGTGGGTTGCGCTGCAGTACGGTGACGCTCTCGCCGAAGGTGTGCGGCGGCGGCTCGACAGGTAGGTGTGAGCAATTCGAACGACCTGCTCCGGACGCTGCTCCCGGTCGTCGAGGCCATGGAGTCGCTCCGTGTTGCGTACCGAATCGGAGGGTCTGTCGCAAGCTCGGCCCTTGGGGTGCCTCGATCGACCCTCGACGTGGATATCGTCTGCGACCTGCGCGCGTCGCAGGTTGACCGATTCGTTGCCGCACTCGAAATGGATTACTACGCGGACGCCGACATGATCCGCGATGCGATTCGCCGACACGCGTCGTTCAACCTGATCCATCTCGGCACGATGCTCAAGGTTGACGTGTTCATCGTCAAGGATGGCGCGTTCGATCGCACGTCTTTCGCACGGCACGTCGATCGCCCGCTCACCGACGAGCCGAACGCACGGCGATTTTCGTTCCGCTCGCCCGAGGATGTGATCCTCAGGAAGCTCGAATGGTACCGCCTCGGCGGCGAGCTCTCCGAGCGCCAGTGGATAGACGCGATCGGCGTACTGAAGGTGCAGCAGCACGCGCTCGACGTCGCCTACCTGCGCAGGTGGGCCGCCGATCTGCGCATTGCCGACTTGCTGGATCGCGCGTTCGAACAAGCGGGCCTGACGAGCACCCGCGAAAAATGAACCCCCTTGCCCTCACCGTTGTGTATCCCGCTCCCGCTCCCGCACGCCGATTGACGCCCCCCTCCCGCCGCACTCACGCTCCCCCGCGATGCAGCAGCTCTCTCCCGGCACGAAGCTCACCGACATCTTGACGCTTGTCCGCATCCTCGGCGAGGGTGGGATGGGCACGGTGTGGCTCGCCCACCATCGGACGCTCGGTACCGAGGTTGCCGTGAAGGTGATGCATCCCGAGCTTGCGCATCGCGATCCGAGCCTTTTGGAGCGTTTCCAGGCCGAAGCGCAAGCGGCCGCAAAAATCCGGCATCCGCACATCGTTCAGATGTTGGACCACGGCAAAACCGAAGACGGAACGGTCTGGCTCGCGATGGAGCTTTTGGAAGGCGAGAGCTTGGGGGCGCTCCTACGCGGCGTAGGCGCGGTGTCGGCGCCCTTCGCCGTGACGGTCATCAAGCAAGTCGCAGGTGCGGTCGGCAAGGCTCACGCGGCGGGCATCATCCATCGGGATTTGAAGCCGGAAAACCTGCAGGTGCTGACGGTTGGGGGCGAGCCGTTCGTGAAGGTGCTCGATTTCGGCATCGCGAAAGTGACGACTCAATCGAGCGGGATGACGGCCACGAGCGCGGTCTTCGGCACGCCCGCGTACATGAGCCCGGAGCAGCTCCTCAGCACCAAGAAAGTGGATGCAGGCGCAGACCTTTGGGCGCTCTCGGTCATCGCCTACGAGCTCTTGACGGGGCAGCTCCCGTTCCAAGGCGAGACCTCGACGGCCATCGCCATCGCCGTGGCCGCGGGTCACTTCGCGCCACCGAGCAGCCTCAAGCCTCACCTCGGCATAGCGCTGGATGCTTGGTTTTCGCGGGCTTTCCAGAAAAACGCAGCCGCGCGCTTTCCGTCCGCCGAAGAGCTTGGCGCGACGTTTGCGGAGGCGGCAGGTGCACACGCGACAGGGGCACAAGCGGCACCATTGCATCCCGAGCTTCAAGGCAGTGCTCAGCGCGCCGTAAGTGGGGCGTTGCCGCAAACAAAGCTCGTCGTACCCGCGTTTCTTTCTGAGCGCGGCGGGACGGAGGTGGCATCGTCTCCGCGCATCCCCGAAGCCCCAGCGGCCACGTTTGCGAAACGAGAGAAGGGCTCATCGGCTTCGGTCCGAAACGGCCTTGTCATCGCAGGGGTCGTCGTTGTCGGGGTGCTCGGGGCAATGGCTTATTCGAAGAGTGAAAAGCCTTCATCGGCAGATGCGAAGACCGATGCGGATACGAAAACTCCTACGACCGCAAAAACGACCGCGGATACGAAGCCCAAGTGCAAGCCCGGGTCCGGCATGAACTTCATCCCCGCCGGCACCTTCACGATGGGCTCCTTGAGCGGCGAGGAAAACGAAAAGCCTCCTCATGAAGTCACAGTGGCCGCGTTTTGTTTGGACGTGACCGAAGTGACGGTGCAGGCGTACAAAACCTGCGTGGACGCGGAGGCGTGCAAGCCCGCGCACGAAGACGCTTTCGCACCAGGGCTCACCGCAGCGACATTGGCTTTCCTAAGCAAAGCCTGCAATCAAAAGCAGGCGGGTCGCGAAGCGCACCCGGTGAACTGTGTCGATTGGGAGCAGGCCACGGCTTACTGCGCGGCGCAAAAAAAGCGCTTGCCGACGGAAGAAGAATGGGAATACGCCGCTCGTGGCGGCAGCGAGCAGCGTCTTTACCCGTGGGGAATTGCCGCTCCGGATGCAACCCTATTGAACGCCTGCGGCTCCGAGTGTGAGTATTCGAAAAAAATGTACCCCACCGCTGATGGCTACGCGACCACGGCACCCGTGGGTATGTTTCCAAAAGGCGATGGGCGCTGGGGCCATCATGACCTCGCTGGCAATGTGTGGGAATGGACCTCGAGTGGATATTCGAAGGACTACACAGTAGAGCGAGACACTGCAGCCCGCGTCGGTCGCGGCGGCAGTTGGATCTTCGGCTTCCCGTCGAACGTCCGCTCCGCCTTTCGCGACTGGAGCGCTCCCACGCTCCGGT
Source organism: Polyangiaceae bacterium (assembly GCA_947502375.1). Classification (GTDB taxonomy): domain Bacteria; phylum Myxococcota_A; class Polyangia; order Polyangiales; family Polyangiaceae; genus SYFR01. The sequence goes on along the minus strand of CANMZR010000456.1, from coordinate 492 downwards.
TTGACAGCCTTGGCTTGCGCTGCGCCGGTCTCATTTCACTTGACCCTTGACTCTTCGGCACTGCGTCTTTCTGAGTCTGTGAATTCCACAGATTTTGTGTAGTGTCTTAAAATGTATCGTAGTGTGCAGTAGCAATTGTGATTTAAAATATGTAGTTCAAACTACGTGCGGGTAGTTGAGCGGTACCGTGTGCGCGGCATGCGGCGGTCGCTGCGGTCGCCATAGAGGGGGTCGTTGCTTCAAGCCGTCATTCCCGCGAAGGCGGGAACCCAGGCTTTCTCACACCATCCTTGCCGCGCCACCTCACACCGCCCTTGCCGCGCCGCCTCACATCGTCATTCCCGCGAAGGCGGGAACCCAGGCTTTCTCACACCATCCTTACCGCGCCACCTCACACCGCCCTTGCCGCGCCACCCACACCGTCATTCCCGCGAAGGCGGGAACCCAGGCTTTCTCACACCATCCTTACCGCGCCACCTCACACCGCCCTTG
>CANMZR010000455.1 GCA_947502375.1 Polyangiaceae bacterium | reverse complement strand
CATCAAAAAACGCCGCCGAGGAAAGGTGTTGCTGCTGCTCCGGCACCAAGATGCGCTCGCCGATAGGCTTCATGATGAGCGCGAACTTCGCGTCGAGCACGTTTCGAAGCAGCACTTTTTTTGCGCCCTTTTCCTTGCGGACGCGCTCGTCGTTCGGGAGATTGAAGGCCGTCGTCATGATACCGCGGCGCGCGTCTCCGGCGCTGAAGACGAGGTCGACCACGCGGATCGGACTTTCAAGGCCGCGTGACGGCTTCAGCGCACTCTCGACCGGCAAGTTCGACTGCATCGCGGGCAAGAGCGCCTTGAAACGGGCAAGGCTCTTCGAGGCGGCAGGATCGGCGACGGTAACGAACGACTCGAACGCGGCCTTCTGGCCTTTCAACTCGTCTTCATAGGTTTCATAGGGGCCGATGGTCACCTCCAGGTCGGCGTCGAGGTCCATCCAGTCCTTATCGGAAACGTAATAGTCATCGCTCTGGAACGCAGCCGCACGGGACAATAGAAAGCGCGCGAGCGAACGATTGGTCGTAAGCCCGGCGGCCTCACGCAGCTTCTCAGCGGCAGGAACAAGGAAGGCCGCGTAAGCCTTGCTGTACGGCACGGCCGTCAGCTTTTGGCCTGTGCGCTCCACCACCGTGAACAACCCGAGCAAGGTGGGCTTCTCGCCGGGGTGCGCGCTCAGATACGTATCGAGTTCTTCCACGGTCAGCCCAGCGGGGTAGAACCCGGCCCCCGCGGGGTGTGGGAGATCGATCGCGAACGGCGTGTTGTCGAGGCGATCCCACGGACTTCGCATGATTCGGTAATAACTCTGTCGGAGTTTACCTAGCTCGGAAGCATCGGCGGAAAGGCGCGCAGAAACCGCGGGATTACCAGCAAAAGACTGGCGCTCGTAGAGTTCCTGAATGAGCCGCGAAGCCTCGATGAGCTTCGTCAGGGCATTGCGCTCGCTTTCGGGTAAACGCCCGACCGGAACCTCGAGCCTGACCGGTACGAAGCGAGCGATCTTGAGTTGCAGCGCCACACACTCGGCGTCCGGCATGACCTTCGGGGGCTTCACCACGTCGCCATCCGATGACCCGCCGTGCGCTGCGAGCCGCCCATCGACTGGGCCGACCACCTGAGCCTGCGACGGGAGCGGCGGCGGCGTCCACGCGTGGGGCGAGCAAGCGACCACCACAAAAAGAGAAAGCAGGCTTCGCAGGTGCATGGGCCCGCCGTAGCACGGGCACAGATGGACGCGCATAACCCCTCAACCTCACGCGCTCGCCGGGGGCGACCCCGGGCCCTCGCCGAGGCTCAGTACGCGATGCGAAGCGAAAAGGCCCCTTTCGATCCAATTTGACCCGTTACCATAACGTAAAACGGCACCCCCACTTGCGCGTCCGGGAATGTGTAGGTTAGAACCTCTTTCGAATCGGAACAGACCTTCGTGTTCGCCTCGGAATTGCACGAGAGGCGAACCGAAAGGATACGGTCGAACAACGCACCCGTCGTCAGCTCGACTTTGATAGGTGCGGTCTTAGTCGGTTCGATTTGATAGATCACGTCGGGAGCCGACTTTCCCCCGCACGCCGCCTTGCCGATGTCATTGAGGCCGTCCGTCGTACCGACAATCGTTACGGCCTGGGTAAGCTTGATGACGGCGCCGGTCGGGCACTTATTCGCGGAACCCTCGACAACACAGGTTGGGGAACATCCATCCTTCGGGACGGTGTTGAAATCATCGCACTGCTCCTCGCCGTCGACGACACCATTGCCGCAGACAGCCCCGCCGCCTCCGGTCGTGGTGGCGGCCGTGCTCGCGGCCGTGCTCGCGGCCGTCGTCGTCGCAGCGGTGCTAGCGCCCGTGTTCGCGCCGGAGCCGCTCGTCGCCGACGTGGTGGTCACCGACGTCGACAGCCCCGTGGCGCCGGAGCCAGTGGCATCCACCGAGGACGCCGCCGCACCTCCAACGCCGAGACCGGGCTCACCAAAGACGCTGCTGTCGAAACCGCAAGCCGTCGCGAGAACGCCGAGCGCGGCGAAAGAAAAGAGGCGCATAGGCCATAGTTTAACGTAAACCCCGAACGCACGCGAATCATCTGAAAGACGGGGGCACACGGGGGCAAATCAGCCGAACGAGCGCGCCGACAACGCCGAGTGGCCCCAGCGCTACAGAGCCCGAAGCGAGCCGCGCTGAAGCGTCACTCGGGGGACGTTTCGTACGACCTGTGCTACGAAGCGCACATGATCGACAAGGGGATCATCCTCGCAGGCGGGTCTGGGACACGGCTTTACCCGGTGACCAAATCGGTCAGCAAACAGCTCGTCGCGCTCTACGACAAGCCGATGATCTATTACCCTTTGACGACGCTGATGCTCGGGGGAATGCGCGACATTCTCGTCATCACGACGCCGGAGGATCAGAGTCAGTTCATCCGCCTCCTCGGCGATGGCTCGGCCTGGGGGCTCCGCCTGCGCTACGAGGTGCAGCCGAGACCCGAGGGCCTCGCACAAGCGTTCCTTATCGGGCGCGAATTCATTGGAAAGGATGGCTGCGCACTTATCCTTGGAGACAACGTGTTCTACGGTGACGGGCTGAAAGAGAGCCTGCGGCGAGTTGCGCTGAGCGGCAAAGGGGCGACGGTATTCGCCTACCCGGTCAAGCACCCGGAGCAGTATGGCGTGGTCGAATTTGGCCCGGACGGACGGGCCATCGGCATCGAGGAAAAGCCGAGCGAACCGCGCTCCAACTTTGCGGTGACGGGCTTGTATTTTTACGACAACGACGTCATCGACATTGCGGCTACGTTGAAGCCGTCGGTGCGCGGCGAGCTCGAGATAACGGACGTGAATAAAGTTTACCTCGCTCGCGGCTCGCTGCGCGTGGAGACCCTGGGCCGCGGCTACGCCTGGCTCGACACCGGGACGCACGAAGATCTTTTCAACGCGTCGAGCTTTGTTCACGCCGTCGAGTCACGTCAGGGCATGAAGATCGCCGCACCCGAGGAGGTCGCATTTCGGATGGGCTGGATCGATGCGGAGCAGCTCCTCGCGCTCGCCGAGCCCCTCAAGAAAAACGGTTACGGGCAGTACCTGATTCAGGTTGCGACCGGGAAGCTCGCTTGATCGTCGAGCCGCTTTCCATCCCAGGGGTCGTGATGCTTCGGGCGCCGATGTTTCGCGACGCCCGAGGCTATTTTTCCGAGCTCCACCACCGCGATCGTTACGAGGCCCTGGGGATCCCGGGGCCGTTCGTTCAAGACAACGCGTCCTGGTCCCGACGCGGAGTCTTACGGGGCCTGCATTTCCAGCACCCCTCGGCGCAAGGCAAACTCGTGAGTCCACTGGTCGGCGACATCTACGACGTGGCCGTCGACATTCGCCGCGGTTCGCCGAGTTTCGGCAAGTGGGTCGCCGCCACACTTCGTTCGGAAACACAGGATCAACTGTGGATCCCGCCTGGCTTTGCCCACGGATTTTGCGTGCTGTCCGAGAACGCCCTCGTCACCTACAAGTGCACGGACGTCTACGATCCAAAGAGCGAAGCCACGCTGCTCTTTTCGGACGAAGACCTCGGGATCCCGTGGCCTGTCGCGCAGCCGATCGTGTCGGACAAGGATCGTGCGGGCCTCCGGCTTCGAGACTTCGCGGTGGACCGACTACCGGGCTGAACGGCGGTACGACCATCGCGGATCGTGGACCAAACTCCGCCAGTTCCAACGCCGCGTGAAGGGCCGATCGAACTCCACGAGGTCCATGTCGTAGCCAGCCTCACGCATCGCGTGGTACACGGGCCCAAGCGGGACGGTACCGGGGTT
>CANMZR010000454.1 GCA_947502375.1 Polyangiaceae bacterium | reverse complement strand
GACGTCACGGCGAAGTTGCCTTGCCGAAGGACGTCGTGATTTCCGGTGACCCAGTACCAGGGCATGTGCAGCCCTTCGGCGATGAACGGGTCCTTGGGATCGTTGTCGGCTCCGGGTACGGGATCGTCATCGTTGCCGGAATCGCATTCGACGCGGTCCTTGCCATTCAAGAGGTCCATCACCCAGTGGGCCTCGTTGGACTGAGCGTTGTCTGCGTTGTCCCCGCCGAGGACGACGAAGGCGACCGGGGCAGTCTCGTGAACGACGTTCACCGTGCGAACCAGGGCGTTCACGATGTTGCATTCGTGGGCCTCGTGTGGGCGAAAGGCACCGTCGATGGTGCTCGGGGCGTCGAACTGAATGAGGCGTATGGGCGACTCATCATCGGCGAGCTGAAAGTCAGCGAGATGCGCGAACCGCAATAAAAGCTTGGCATTTGGGCCGGATTTTGGCGGCGGCTGGCCGTCGAGCGTGCGGACGACCGTGGCCTCGCCGGGGGCCTCGTGGGTCTCGCCGAAACCTTCCTCGAGGAGGGCTGCGACGTTCAGCGGGTCCGTGGGCTTTCGCGGCTCGGCGCTCTTCAGGCGAGCTTTCGTCGGAGCGAGTGTCAGCTCGGTGGTCAAGGGAGCGATTGTGAGAGCCGGCAAGGGCGTTGGCACGTAGCCTTGCCCGCCCCCAGCAGGGTCGTCGAGCGAGGTGCAGCCGCTAGCGCCACTCCCGAAAGCGATGCCGAGAAAGAGCCGTATCGCAACTCCAAGCGAACCGGAAAGTGGGCGAAGCATCGCCGCAGCATACGTGGTTCACGACGGACGAAAAGCGCCCATGCACCAAGCTCTGGAATCACGGGCTGCGGGAGTGCAGGGTAGGAGCGACCGAACGGCCCGTCACTGCCAGTCGGCGCCAAAGAACCCCGCATCTCTGACCGTGCGGGCTCCCAATAGTTCCCCACCGTAAAGTGCGCGAATGCCCGCGTCGTAGACCACGAAGTCGGGCACGAGTCTCGGCAGGTGGCGGCTCGCGAGGGTCCCGGCGTAGCCGACGCCGGCGTGAAGGACGACGTACTCGGCGGGGTCGAAGGGGCTCGGATGGATGAGCGAGATCCCCACCTCCGGGCCCTCGTGCTTCGTACCGTGAAACGAGAGCGCGCCGGCGTCGAAGCTGACGGGTAGGGAAAAAGCTGCCTTGGCGGTGAGTGTGTTCGTCTCCGGACGACCGATGAGCACGAGACTTTGGCCACGCAGCTCGGCATCGGTGACGTCCGTATCTTTCATTACCGGAAAGTGCGCCCCGCTCCATGAATCGTGGCTCGACCAATGCTCGGCGACGAGCCGATTGGTCTCGGTTTCCGCGGGGAGTTGCGTCCCGTAGACGATGAGCACGCGGTGGCGCAGGATGTCATCGAGTGGACCGGCGACGAGGGGCTGCTTTTTCCCGGTGAGGTCGGGTTCGTTCGTGGACACCCGAAAGCCGCTCGGGCCGCGCACGAAAAACCTTTCGCCGTCCAAGCCTTCCGGTAGCGCGAGGTCGACGCCGTCGATGCGGGCCGTCCGAGCGTCGAATCCACTCACAGCGAGCGCGAACGCATCGACCCCTTCCGTGCTCACCTCGAAGCGACGCTCCTTCGCCACGTAGAGCGCATCGAGAGCGGCGAGTTGTTCTTCTTTTGAACGCGCGATGAGCCGCAACCAGTACGCGCGATTGTAACGAAGCTCACCGGTTTTGAGCCGGACGTGCACCGGTCGCTGAGGGCGTCTGTTCACCCTCAGCCAGCCGAGCATTTTTCCGTCCTCGTAAGCGGAGTCCCAGACGTTGTGACCGAGGAGCGGCTCGATGTTGAAGATCCGCGAATAACCGAGCTCTCGGTAGCGAGTCGCCATGACGGCTGAGCGGGCTGGGTTGTCTCGTTCGCCGTGGACGATGTGGAGCGGCAAATGCAAGCCGTTTTCGGCGTAGTTGCGAATGTAGCGCCGTTCGAGCATCACGGCTTCGTAGGGTACGGCCGGGGTGTGAAGCACCTCGGTGTAGCCAAGCAAATTCGGATACCCGCAGAGGGGAGCGGCTGCCGAAAAGAGGGACGGGTAGTGAAGGGGCACCGTGAAAGAGACCGTTCCGCCGAGTGAATAACCAGTGATTGCAATCCGTTGCTCATCGATCGGGTAGAGCGAGCGCACGTGCGCGATGGCGTCGAGAATGTCCGCTTCGCCAACGGTTCGTTGCCCCGCGTCGCGGTAGCCGCCGGGTGCCAGAACGAAGGTGCCGTAGTCGGGAAGCGGGGGGAGGTGGCGGGTAGCGAAGCCCCGGTCATCGTTCTCCTTCGGTCCCTGGCCGAAGACGATTCGAAGCGCGAGGGCAGGGTCGTGGTTCAAACCGTGTGCGATGACCACGAGCGGTAGCGGTTTCTTCTGCCGGCGCATGCTCCCGGGCACATAGAGGACGTAAGGTTGAAGGCGCCCGTCGAGAGACGACCGGTAGGCGCGGTACTGGACTCCGAACCTGTCGGCGTAGGGATCGAGGCCTTGGTGGATAGCCGTGGCCATCCGTTCGAGCTCGGTTGTACGAAGCTTGAGCCAGGCCGTGTCGGGGTGGCTATTTTCGGCGTCCCTCTGCAGCGTTCGCAGGGCGTTCTCGAAGCTCGCGCGGGAATCTTCGGAAAGGGATTCGGGCAGCGTAGCGACCGTGAGATCGCGCGAAGTTCCCGTGAGGAATTCGCCGGCGAGCTTGGCGATGCGGTCGGTGACCGAACCCTGGTGGACGAGCGTGAACGTCCGCGTGTTCGGTGGCTCCGCGTGGCCAAGTTCGAGTCGAGCGGTGCGCGAGCTCGCCAGGTCGAAGGGAATGCGCAAGTCGAAGGAGACGCCGACGGACAGGCGCTCCAGGCTCACCCGTTCGTCGAGCAGCGTCTCCTCAACGGTGAGCTTTGGTGCACCTTTTACAGGCGAAATCGTAAAACGCACGGAGAGCTCGGGCTCCGGCGGCGCCAGCCCTTCGAGGCTAAGATTCAAGCGCGGCACGAGCGCCCCGACCGCGATACGAGGTTCCAGTGTCGCTTTCGTCAACTCGGCTAGCGAACACAACTGACCGTGCGTGGTGGCCCAGCGAAGGTCGAGCAGCGCTCCCGAGTTCACGCCAAAACGAGCGCGAAAGCCTGGTGCCACAGGCGACGTTGGGGTGACGACGACCGCGACGTCGTTCGGGCCGCGCTCGAGCTCGACGGGCACCAGGACGGCGTCGCTGAAGCTTCCCTCGGCGCCATTGGAGGTGCGGTCGAGAACGGCTTTGCCGCGAACCCAGATCCGCACGCGCCCCTCTACCGTGACTCGAAGGACGGCGGACTGGGAACGAGTGACGGTGGCCACACCCGTGAGGAGCCGGTGCTGGATCCCGGCTGCCCGCAAACCCCAGGCCGCGTCGCTGACGAAGCCATCGGGTACGCAGGCCCGCGACCGTGGAGTTTCGTCATCGGAAACCGGGACGTCCGAACCTAGCCCGAGGGCGGCGAGCTCCGACTCGCTGAGCGGGCCGCGCACCGTCCAGGCGTTGAGCCAGCCGCCCCCGAACGGTCGAAGTCCCGCATCCGACTCTGCCCCCGGCTCGGCGCGGGTGTCCGGCAAGCAGCTTCCAAGAACGCAGGAGTTCGCCTCGCCGCAGGTTGTGGCTTGCCACTTCCCGGCTTGGCAATGTTCGCTCGTTCGGGGGTCGCGACAGCGCGGAGTTTCATCCACGCAATCCGGGACCACCTCGCTCGGGCCGGCGCTCGCGGTTTTGCGCGCCTCAACGGCACCCGTACGTGGACGGCAAGCGCCGTGCGCCATCACGACC
>CANMZR010000453.1 GCA_947502375.1 Polyangiaceae bacterium | reverse complement strand
GGTTGAAAAAATACCCGCCATGACACGCGGCAACACTGCTCTGGATAGCGGGTTGATGCCCTGGCGCCGCAGCTTGTCGAGGTCACCACGCGCGCGCAGCTCGGCCAGCTCGGCACCGTCAGGAATGGTGCAGCGCAGGGCCACAAACAAAGCCGCAGTCAGCGGTATCAGTTCAAGTACCAGCACGCGAATCACCACTTGCAGGGCATATTGGGACAGGCCGTAGCTCAGCGCGGTGGTCGTCACGATCCGCGTCAGTACCAGGCTGATGATGGCGCACAGCAGCGTGAAGCTGGTCATGATGGGGGGGATTAAAGCCTGAGAACGAATTCTGCGGTAGGTCGAAAGACGCTCCCACCCGACGACTGGCCGAGGCCGCGCTCCGCTGACCCGTCGACGTTTTTAAGGCCTCCGTCATGGCGTAAAAGGTCCGGGTTGCAACCTCGTCAAAGGGCAGGTCTAATGCCGCCGAACCACCTCTTCGATACCAACTTTCCTTGAAAAATTGTGTGGTCATGGCTCCCAGGGAGCCGGAGCAACCATGAGCGTCGAAACGATCCGCGCGGCCCTTGCGGCCTTGATTACCGATCCCCTCAACGTCAGCGCCTGGACGACGGTGCAGGAGCTTATCGCCGTGGAGGGCGGTGACCAGCTCGTCCGCGAGGTGGAACGAGCGCGTATCGAACACGAAAGGCAGCACTCCTGGGAGGCTGCAACGCGCCTTTTGGAGCTCGAACTTTCCGTGACTCAGGGTGCCACGGCGATAGCGTCGAAGCAGGTGCTGCGGGCGCGGATTTTTCACGAGGAACTCTGGCGAGACGATGACGCCCTCGTCGCCTACCGGGCCGCGCTCGCCGTGCGTCCGGACGACGTCAAAGCCAAGGCTGCCCTCGCCGATATTCTGGCTCAGCGGGAAAACTGGCAAGCGACCGTTCAGCAACTGTTGGTCGATGCCGGGGAGACCACGGATCGAAACCGCAAAGCGCGGTTCTTGGTCGCGGCCGCCGACACGACGTTGCGCCACGCTCCCGAGGGTGCAGAGTCGCGTGGACAGGTCGTTGGGCATATCGAAAGTGCGCTCGCGCTCGATCCCGAAAACCGCCGAGCCTGCGGGCTTGCCGCGGTCGTTTTCGAGGAAATTGAGCGTTGGCAAGACGCGGCCAAGGTGCTCTACCGGCTCTCGCAAAGCGCGGCCGCCAAGGGCGATAAGATGGCGACGGCTGCTCGCGCGGCTCGCCTCTACAGAACGCGCGTGTCGGATGATGCCGCGTCGCTCCTCGCGCACGAGACGCTGCTCGAACTCGACCCCGGAAACGCCGTGGCCGCTGCGTGCTTGCGCGACCTCTACACCAAGAACGAGTCGTGGCCAGCCTTGGTGCTCTTGTTCGAACGGATGATGGCCTCCGGTGTCGTCAAACCGGCGGAAGAACTTGGCGTGTGGGTGCAACTCGCGATGCTTCATTGGGAGGCCCTCGGGAACCCCGAAGCAGCGGAACCTTACTTCGAGAAAGTGCGGCGCACCGAGCCGACGCATCTGGGCATGTTGCGGTTCTTTCGTCAGCGCTGCGCAACGAAGGAAGACGGCGCGCGCTTGATGGCGATCCTCACCGACGCTCAGCGCGCGACCCGCGACGACGAACTCAAGCGAAAGTTCGCGGAAGAGATAGCCGAGCTCGCCGAGAGCCAGGAGAATGCCAAGCACGCGATCGAGCAGTACAAGACGATCCTGCGCGGTGATCCGACGGATGTCGAGGCTCGCGAAAAGCTGAAGAAGCTTTACTTTCAGACGGAGGCCTATAGCGCGCTCGTCGAGCTCTATCGGCAGGACCTTCAGCGACTGCCGAAGGAGGACGGCGGGCCCCGGATCCTGGTCTTGCGCCAGATGGCTGAGATCTATCGAAACCAGATGAAGAGCGATACCGCGCTCCTCACGGTTCTCACCCAGATTTTGCAGCACGACGAACGCGACGTCGATGCGGTCCGCAGCCTTATCACCGTCTACGAGTCGCTCGCCCGCTGGCGCGATTTGCTCAGCACTCAGCAAAAACTGGCGGATATCACCACGGACCCAGCCGAGCGGAGTGAACTCTTACGGGCCGTGGCACGCCGTTGGCTCGAACAGTTTTCGAACGTTCAGAATGCAATTGGCGCTTATGAGGCTCTTCTCGAAGCGACGAGCGATGACGTCGAAGCGCGCGACCAGCTCATCGAGCTTTACCAGAAACGCCGTACCTGGCCGAAGCTCTACGAACTCTACGAGAAGCAGCTCGAGAAGGCCGAAGGGGACGCGCGCATCCCTGTTCTTCGGGAGCTAGCGAAGCTTGCCGCCGAGCGGCTCGAGAAGGGGGACGAAGCGATTCGTCTCTGGCGCCAGATTTACACCGAAGCTCCCGAGAGTGAGGGGATCCTCGATGCCCTTGAAAAGCAGGCCGAACGGCAGAAGGACTACCTGACAGCCGCCTTCGTTCTCGAGGCTCGCGTCGAACAGGGTGACGTCGAAAAGAAGATTGCGCTGCTGCAGAAACTTGGTGCCCTGCAAGCCGAGAAACTCTCCGATAACAACGCGGCCAACCAAAGTTGGCGGCGTGTGCTCGAACTCTCGCCGGGTCACACCCGTGCGCTACGGGTTCTTCGCCAGTCGTTCTTCGAGTCCCGCGATTGGGACGGTCTTGAAGAACTTTATGGTTCGCAGAATGACTGGGAGGGCCTGGCAGAATTCCTCTCGACGACCGCCGACCGTGCAGAGGCCGAGGCCGAAAAGGTTGGGCTGTCGTTCCATGCGGCTCGCATTTACGGCGAGAAGCTCGGTGCCCCGGCGCGAGCCGTGCGCTCCTACGAGCGCGTCCTTTCCGTCGATCCGAATCATCTGAAAGCGGCCACGGCGCTTCTGCCGCTCTATGAGTCCGATGGGAAATGGTCACGCCTTCCAGGACTCCAAGCGGTTCTTCTCGCGGCCACCGATAGCATCGACGAAAAGCTCGTTATCCTGCACAAAATGGCGGAAATTGCGGGTGCGCAGCTTGCCAACAAGGCGGCTGCGCTCGGCTACGCGCGCCAAGCGTATGAGCTGCGTCGCGACGCGGCCGGTCTCGAGAGGCTGCGCGACTGGTCGAGGCAGGCGTCCGATTGGACTTCGTTTATCGACGTGCTCCATGCGCGAATGGCTGAAGCGGCGGGCGATGTGCCGCGCGCTCGCGAGCTCGAGGTGCTGCTGGCCGATGTGTACGCGGAGCATCTGGACAAGGTCGATGAGGCCGTGGCCATCTTTCGTCGTCTTGTCGAAGCCGACCCGCACGACGCGGCGACGGTCGCTTCTTTCGAGCAGCTGTTGCGTTCTCTCATGCGCAAGGAAGACTTGCGCTGGCTCTTCGAGCTGAAGGCGAGCCGTTTTTCGGCGCTCGCCCGCGTCGCGAGCCTCGAAGAGTGGGCTCAGGTCGAGCAGGACGTTTTTGGTGACCCGGTTCGAGCGATAGCGTTGCTCGAGCGCGTGTTCGAAGCCGACGCAACCCGCACCGGGACGCTTGCCGAGCTGACTCGCATGCTGGTGCAGGCAGAGAACTATGGTCGCGCAGTGGAGGTCATGTGCGCTCACCGGGACGCCGAGACCGGGGCTGCCCGCGTGCGTCTCGAAACCGAGCTTGCCACGCTGCACCTCGAGCGGCTCAAGGCTCCGGAAGACGCCTTCGACGCATGCGTTCGTGCTCTGCAACTCGACTCCCAGTGCGACCGCGCGGTCGTACTTCTGGAGACATTGAGCGGGCCGTTGGCGGAGGGAATACGGGCACAGCCTGGTGCTGTTCGTGCGCGCGCGGCGGCCGTTCTCGAAGGCCAC
>CANMZR010000452.1 GCA_947502375.1 Polyangiaceae bacterium | reverse complement strand
AACCAATGCGTCACGAGCCGTCGAGCCATCCCACGAACAATCGGATCGCGGAGCCCGCGCGCGCTCGACACCACGATGTCGGGCGAAGTTCCGCTCGCCAGGGCTGCAAGTTTTCCGAGTGGCCCTGGTACGCTCACGGGTCGCTCGAGGAAGGAGCCGAGCGAAGCGAGAGCATCGTGATAAAGCTCACGACGGTGCGGCGCAACGAAGCCCGCTCCCAGCAAGGACTGCGCCTTCCCGAGCCACTGGCCCATGGCATCGAGACTCCCGACGGCCTCAGCCGTGACCGCGGCCAGTGTCCAGCCATCCGGCCGCTCATCGAGCAGCGGCTTCACGTCTCGAAACGCCTCACGCATCGCACCCACCGCAAGCAGCGCCTCGACACGTCCCCAGCTCGCCTCTCGCGCGGACCCATTCTCCGCCAGCGCACGCTCGAACGCGGCCAGCGCGGCCTCGGCGCGACCGAGCAGGAGCAACACCGTCCCGCAGCGCACCTGGGCCGCCCAGCCTGCCCCGCCGGCGATGAATTTCTGCAAATAAACACGATTCGCACACCCAATAGCCAGTTCGTAATCCGCGAGCGCAAGCGCCAAAAGCTCCTGCCGACGCGCCTCCGTACCGCAATGAAGCGCCTTCATTTCGGCCGCGCAGCCGCGGATAAAAAAGACATCGGGATGCTCGGCGAGCAGTCGAACCGCCACGGCCAACGTAGCGTCGGCAGCCTCGGGCTCACCCCGCTGCACCTCGAGCCACGCGCGCGCCGTCACGAGTCGCAACACCGGAAGCTCCAGCGTCTTGGCGCCTCCGAGCAGCACCGCCCACCCGCGGTCCGCGACCTCGCGCGCACGAGCATGCTCGCCGACGTCGAAGTACTCGTGGGCGAGATAACCGTAGGGCGTCAAGTCGCCTGGATGTTGGGCGCAAAACCGCTCGAGCAGCCGGATGTTCCGGGCGCTTTTATCGCGAAGTCGACGAAGGTCAGGGACGGCACCGAAGTGAACGATGTCGATGCCGGGGAGAAGCTTCGCCTTCCGAGCATTCGCGAACAGCCACTGCCCAACATTCTCGTGAACGATCCCATCGAAGCGCAAATCCGGCGTGCGGCGCATCAAGCGTGGGAGGTAAGCCACATCTCCCAACCGGTCCGTGCCCTGCACCACCGCTTCCACCTCGGCGTCGAGCCGTTCGGCGGTGGAGAGCGGCAACATGCCACAGTCGAAATCATCCGCTGCGACCGCCGCTAGCAGGGCTTCGCGCGCCCCGAGAGTGAGTCGCTCGTCGGCATCGAGAACAAGCACCCAATCGCCACGGCTCTCGGCGATGGCAAGGTTGCGAGGGGCCGAAAAATTGTCACCCCACGGCTGCTCGAACACGCGCGCTCCGGCAGCTCGAGCCAGTGCCAGCGTGCCGTCACGACTGCCCGTATCGACCAAGACAATTTCGTCAACCACCCCAGCGACCGAGGCCAGGCACGCGGGCAGCATCGTTTCTTCATCGCGCACGATGATGCAAAGCGAAATCGTCGCCATGAGTGACCGCGAGAATAGCCGAACGCGATGCTTTTGGCTTCAAGGGGAGTCCGCTTCGTCAACTTGCCCGACGGAAAGCGAGTTCCCGCGCTGGCGCCGCGAAGCGCTGAGCCCAAGCCCAAGCCCGAGGCCCACAACCCACGAAGCGAGCTCCGACCGCAAGCTTGCAAAGACGTTTTTTCGAGCCGAACAGCGGGGCCGAAAACGCTCTAAAATGCGTTCCCGCCACACTCGATCTTGACCTGCAACTTCGCCGTCGGATCCAGCTCGACGAGCTGGCACGTGTCGGAGCAGAGGATGAGCATGCCCTTGTCTTTGTCGACGTAGAACGCGTTCTTCAAGTCGCCGCATAGCGCGGCCGAAGCGACCTGAGCGAACTCTTGAACGCCACCCACGCCGGTCGGCGTGTAAACCAGCGAGACCGTCTTCAGGTCGAGTTCCTGGTTGCCCTTGGGCTTCGGAAGTTCGAGTTCGCAAGGAACCTTGGTACCCGAAACAACACCCTCGGCGATCTTCTTGAAGATCGCGTCGAAGCCCGTGAGCTCGCAGACCGGAAAGCGCAGACCACCGGTGCCCTTCGCGAGATATTGATACCCCATCGCCGCCGAGACGGCCGTGGAACACACGTCTTTGGTGGCCGGATCGAGGGCCGTGAACGGGTCGAGCTTGCTCGCGTTCGGAGCTATTTTTTGCGCGTTGTCGATGCTGCTGGCGAGGTTCTTCGACTCCAGACCGATGAGGCCGTAAAATTGGTAATTGCGTTTGGCGCTGGTACCGAATTGTTGCGGAGCGAGGCCCATCAATGCCTTGTCGAATGCCTGCGCCATCAGCTTGGCACCGGCGGCGGTGTTCTTGTCGTCGAATTCGATCGGGGCGTCACCGCCATTCCAGGTGCACGATGGGCGATCATCCGTGATGAACAGCAGCACTTTTGCCGCATCCGGTCGCAGCCAGTCGATCCAGCCATTGGGCGCGAGGTTGAAGTCGTCTTTCGTGTTGCCGTAGAGCGTGTCGAGGACGACACAGAGCGAGTCGTTGCTCTGGGGAGACCCGCTGATGCTGTACTGGTAAAACTTGCCGGCCTTGATGCCCGGAGGTTTCGAGCCAATCGCCGCGCAACCGCCCTTTGGAATCGTACTGAGCGGGGCCTCAATGCAGAGCTCAAACGTTCCAGGACCGTGATCGACGAGCAGAATAATTCGATAGTCCACGCCGCTCTGGCCGATGATCTGCGCAAAGTTGACGTTGATATTTTTCTCGATGCTCGCGAGCTCTTCGGACATCGAGCCGGAGACGTCGACGACGAAGACGATGTCAACGGGCCTCGCCGTCACGTTCGCCTCGACCACGGCATCGGCGCACGAGCCGCCTGCACCCACGCTTCCGCCTTGCCCGACCGCGAACCCCTGACCCGCCCCACTTCCGTTTTGAGCGACAGCCGCAGACCCGCCGGTTCCGCCCGTTCCGCCAACTCCATGGGTCGTCACAGCGCCCGACGCGGGGGTGCCTCCGACACCGCTCGATGAGGACGTTTCCGCGGAGCCGCACGACACAAGGGAGGTGCCTCCGGCGAGAACGCTGGCAAAGGAAGCGGCTAGGGCGATACGAAATAAAGATTTCATTAGGAATGCTGCGAGCTGCAGCTCGATGATCGGACTTCTCGGAGGGCCGCGTCAAGGGTCGAATCGAGCCGTGTTGGAATCGAGCACGGTCAAGGTCGCGGAGACACCGTTCGCGCTTCAGGGCAACTAACACTTGGGTGGGGGAGCCTGTCCCGACTAGGCTAACAAAGTGCGAAAAGGCAAGACGGCACCGCCCGTTGCGAACGGGAAAACTTCCGCTCGCCGCGACGCGACTGAAGCCGGTGCCGTACCCAAAGATCGAGTTCGGTCCAAGCGTTCGATCAAACACACTTCGGCACCGGCAACGCTCCCGCCAGAGAAAACCGCGCGAGCGCGAGGACCTTCGGCCAGCTCGCAAAAGCAGCCGACCGGACGGGCACCTACTCGGTCGAAGGCGCTCCCCGAAACGGAAAATGCGACGTTGCTCGGACTCGGGCCGCTCGGCGACTCTCGGGAAACCGAGGCAGTCACCGACCTCGAAGGCCCCGAGGCATTCAGCGGCCCGCCGACGCGGCCGTCCAAGAGTTCCTCGGCCGCCGATCGCAAGCCACCAGCCGAGCCGAAATCCGGATCAGCGCGCCGGGAGCCGCAGTCAAAAAAACCCGCGCCGAGCGTCCGCGCAGCCACGCCGACCGCCAGGGCAATTGCCCCGCACACCGTCGCAGAAGTGGATGGCGTCCCGAAGACCGGG
>CANMZR010000451.1 GCA_947502375.1 Polyangiaceae bacterium | reverse complement strand
CGACGTTGCGGCCTTTACCGCAACCCCAGGCGTCTTCGCCTTCTTTCCCGTGCCAGGATCGTCACCCTTCGACCTTACGGCCAGAGGCCTCTTCCCGGCCGCGGCCGCTTTCGGGGAGGTCTTGCTGCTCGCATCTTTTGCGGCAGTCGCGCTGCGGGAGGATCCCCCCACAACGGTGGCTTTTTTTTTCGTCGAACCTTTGGCTTTCGTGACCATTCTGAACACTCCCTGACAAGGCCGTCAGCCGGCGAGCCCGCGGTGGCGATCCGCGTTCTCACTGGCAATGATCAAAAAAAAAGTGTCGTCCCGCCGCCCAGGACGAGGCGCAGTCGGTGTGTGTGGCCCTCAACGAAATCCCAATTTTTCCTTCGAGCGTCGAGCGAGCTGTTCCAGGAGCTCATCTTCGACTTCCCGGTCGCCAAGTTTTGGCGCTCGGCTGACTTGATCGAGTACCGCAGCCCTGTCCGCGCGTATCGACTTTCTTTGTAACTTTTCCGCGTTTTCCACAATTCCGCGCGCGCTTCTTTCACTTCGGCGAAGTTCAGGGCGACCAAACGACCGGATGCGAATGAATGAATCGGCAGCGGGATCAAATCAAGACTTTCGTCACCGAGAGCAGAGCCTTTCGACTCCCATTGCTTACGTGTTGTTGCGCGCGCGCGTGCTGTCAGGACATCGCTGGCCGGACGGTTACACTTCAACCTCATTCGCACCCGAATCTTTGGACCGCGCGAAGCTCCCTGACGTGCAGCCGACCCAACCGTCAGATTTCTACGAGACGGGGCGGCCGATAACACGAGTGAAGTCAAAACTGACGCACCTTGTCAAAGTTTGGGCCAGCCATCATTCCATGCCGCGTATTCCCTCATGCGGATGCGGATGTAGTCTTCCAAGCGAAGCAGGGACAGCTTAGAGATTTCCCTGGAATCGTGGGCAATCAGGTGGCCCAATTCGGCGACCTGGTGGGCGATTTGGGCCCTGAGTTTTCCCGCCTCCGTATCGATCGACGGCTTGGTGCCGTCCATTGGCGAACCCAGCCAAGGATCCCACTCGCTCTCGGTCCCCTGAAAAATGTAGTAATTGAAGTCTTGGCGGCATAGCCAGGCCATCTTGGCCATGGCATAAATGGTCATGAAGCCCTTGACTTCAATGTAGATGTTGCCTTTCGGAAGATAAATGTCGCATTTGGGCGCGACCTTCGAACGCCGAGTTTTCCAAGGCCAGGTGACCAAGGGCATGGAAACCTGGACCTGCGTGTCAACGCCGGCGGCTTCAAAGGACGAAAGGATGCTGTCTTCGAGTTGGGACATGATGGGAGTATAGGACGAGCAAGGTGCGTCACTCTGATTGAAGCAGTCGAATCTGTCCGCTAAATCGTGGCAACTTCAGATTCCCTCCCCGTGCCGCTTCCGCGGAGTTTCACGTGAAGGTCCGGGTGAAGGTTGGGCAAGTTGCGCGAACCAAGCGCAAGCTCGCGTTCCTGTTGCTCCCTTCCTGCGCGGCCCGTCCCTCAGTGCGCCGCGTTGTTGAACGCAAGACCGCCGAGGCATGACCGAACGACCGAGCGTGACGAATAGGCCACACATGAATTTACAGGTTGTCGGCGTAGGGGTAGCTAAGTAATCTCTCAGATACTGGGGGTGCTGGGGCGGGTTGCGCCGTGCCTCAGGGATGGTGCGCAGCCCTTGGCTGAACATCGAGATAGGCGTTGAGGTGATTGCGATTGATCACGCCTCGCGTTGAGGTGACTATGCGGACTCTGATTGTCTCCACCGTTGGAACCAGCGCGCTCACGAATCAATCGACGGATGATGAGAAAGCGCTGCTGCGCCGTACCGCGAACGACACGGAGACCGGGCTCGCAGCCGACGTCCGCGGTCCCCTCACCTCGCTGGTTTCGCGGCTCGTCGCGCGTCTCGAGGGCGCCAAAGTGAACGGAGCACGCGAGCTGAGCGCGGAGCTCAACGGCATCCTTGCTCATTACCAGGGCGACCCATTCCGAGGCCGTGGGGACCATCACGTCCTACTCACGACCGACACGTATCAGTGCCGCAGCATCGGCGAGGCGGTGGCCAATTGGCTGCGTGCAAACGACCTCTCTGCCGAGGCCCGTCCCCTCGACGCGCTTGCGACCAACGACCTTCATGCCTTCCGACAAGGCGTCGGCGAGCTCATCCGATTCTGCGAGGAGGACGTCACAGGGTACCGCGAGCGCGGTTATCGCGTCGTGTTCAACCTCGTCGGCGGATTCAAGGCCGTGCAGGCCTATGCGCAGTCCCTCGGGATGATCTACGCCGACGATCAGATCTATCTTTTCGAAGCGCCGGGCTCGCCTCTGCTCCACATCCCGAGGCTTCCCATCACCTTCGATCTTGCCGGCGTCGTGCAAGCTCACCACGCGGCGATGCGCTGCCTGGCGCTCGGTCTTCCGGTTCCCGAAGAGAACGTCGCCATCATTCCCGAAACACTGCTCGAGCCGTTGTCGCCGGTGCCCGAACTTTCATTGTGGGGGCAGGTCGCGTGGAAGAAGCACCACCGCGAGCTTTACGGGGCTTCGCTACTTGGGTCGCCGAGCGCTCGCGTCGGCTATGGCGACGGGTTTGCAGCGAGCTGCAAGTCGCTCGATAAAGACCGACTCGTCCATATCAATCACCGCATCGACCAACTCGCGCAGTATCAGGCGACGAACGGTGTCGCAAACCCGCCGTCGCTCAACGTCCACCTTCTCAGAGGAGGGCCGGTGCCCGACGCCACGCACGAGGCGTACGCTTGGAGCGACCTAGACGCGAAGCGACTCTTCCTCCGGTTCGACGGGGACAGGGTTATCATTTTGCGGCTGGGAGCCCACCTGTGAGTGGGGCTGGGCCAACCGAGGCCAACAGCAAAGGGACACGAATGCCACGAAGGAATGTCACTGAAGCACCGAGCTGGCTCGAGATTGAACCGAAGCTGGCCACCGCGGCAACCCCAGCGAACGAGCTTCGTCTGGAGCTGCGCGTCGTGACGCCCATCCTCGGCGGCGGAGTCAAGGCCCGCACACTCGATGAGGTCGACGTCATCCGGGCGCCGAGCATTCGTGGGCAGCTTCGGTTCTGGTGGCGCGCGCTGTACGGTCACGGGTACGAGACTCCCGAGGCGCTCTACGACGCCGAATCCAAGATCTGGGGTGGCGTTGCGAAGGACGCTCGAAAGTCTGCCATTGCTGTTCGCGTCACCGACGTTCGGAAGGGTGAAAAGGACCCTTCGGACATTCAGCCGTTCAAGAAGGGCCCCGTTCCCAAGACGACCGGCGCCTATGCCTTGTTTCCAGCGCGCGCGCTGCCGGGGGAGGTCGCCGCGGCTCGCTGGAAGCCCGGAACCTCCTTCACGCTTGTCGTTCGTATCGCGGCGCGGCTTCAGGGCGATGCTACGGTGGCCGCTCAGGTCAAGCGAACCCTGGCTGCCTGGGTTCTCTTCGGCGGTATCGGTTCGAGGACGCGGCGAGGCCTCGGGGCGCTCGAACCGCTCCGCGACACGGCTGCCGCGCTCGATCTGGAGCGTTTCGTCAGCGACGAACTTGGACCGTCGGCGAGCGGGAAGGAACGCCGCTCCTTTGCTCAGTTCGCTGGTGCTCGCATCCATGTCGATGTCGCGAGTAACCGCGATGCGATGCACGCGTGGGAGACGGCGCTCGACTGGCTCAATGACTTCCGGCAGAAGGCGGGGGTCGCGCGCGACGCAGCGCATCCGCCGCGTCCCGGCCGGAGCCGCTGGCCGGAACCCGATATCGTGCGACGATTGAACGGTGCAGACCGGAACCCGCAGCGCTTCGCACACGAGGTTCGCTACAAAGGGCCGCTGGCGTACCCGCGTG
>CANMZR010000450.1 GCA_947502375.1 Polyangiaceae bacterium | reverse complement strand
CGAGAGAACCTCGACGAGGATCCGGGGATTCGCGAGCACGTCCTTCGCGAGCGAATCGGTCTCCGCGCCGTCGCAGACGACGACTGCGTCCGGATAGACGAACCGTTCTCCAGGGACGATCGCGACCTTCTGGTCGGGCGACAGCACGTGACACTTCTTCCCTCGGAACGCCGCGCGAAGCTCACCCCCTATGGCGTTGGCGAGAAAATTGTGCCGCATGCTGCCGCCGGCCATCGCGAACACTTCTCCGCGATGGAACTCGTGCTTCTCGAGCTGGCCCCGCTCCCACGCGAGGTATTCCGCCGCGCTCATGTGCTGGATCGCCGCAGGTTGCACCATCGGTCGGAGCATACCGCGCTCGCCCCTTCGCAGCGAGCACCTGCGTTGAACGACGTCCTTCCGCGGCCGCGCGTCGCTCCTTGGATTCACCGGCGAACCCGCGATCGACGACGGTCACGTTCCCGACTCGCCGCACGCGAAGAACGCCCTTCTCGATCGCCTTGTAAACGCTCGCGCGGATTGAGGCCCTACGAGGGTCAAGACCCCGCCACGAACGCTTCCTGAACAGCGGCCAACTTGGAGACGGCGGGCGGCAGGGGCGTGCCCAGCGCTTCCATCGCTGCGGGTAACACCACATCGAAGGTGGTTCCTGCGCCGTCGGTTGTGCGCACCTCGATACGCCCTCCGACCCCTTGGACGATGCGCTGGCAAATCGCGAGGCCGAGGCCCGTTCCGCGCTCTTTTGTTGTAAAAAACGGCAAAAATAAGTTCTTTAAAACGGGTTGGGGGATCCCTGGGCCGTCATCACTGACACTTATCGCCACGAACCGCTCGGCCACCAATTGCAGCGCTCCGTCCTCGACGGAATGCGTCCGCTCACGTCGGCGCAAGCGCGAACGGACGATGACCTTCCCGCGACCGCGCACCGCTTGCTCCGAGTTGCGGAGCAAATTCATCAAGACTTGCCGCAGTTGCTCGGGCGCGACCGCAACCCGCGGGAGGTCCTCCGCGAGGTCATCCTCGACGGTGAACTCCGCACTCGCCCACTCCGCGCCCAACACCTGAATCGTCCGCCGCACAACGCCGTTCACATCGATGGGCGGAACCGAACCGGGACTCTCGCGAGCCAGGTCCAAAACCGACCCGACCACGCGATCCAGCCGCTCGACCTCTTCGAGGATGATGCCGATAAACACCCGCGCCGCAGGGTCCGCCTCACGTCCGTCGGGACTCGCCTCACCCAACAATTGCGCGGCGCCCTTGATTGCACCGAGCGGATTTCGGATTTCATGTGCCAGGCCGGCGGCCATCTGGCCAAGAACGGCGAGGCGATCACGCTCCTTCATTTTGGCGTAAACGCGTGAGCTCACGACCATGACTCCGATTTGCGCGGTAAGCTGCTCGAACAGGGCGATGTCCTCCTGGCTGTACGCATCTCCAATGCGCTCGTCCGCGAACACCAGGATCCCGACGAGCTCGCCCTCCTCCGCCCGCACCCCTAGGAGCACGGCCTGCGTTGCCAACGGCCCAAGGACCGCCGCGGCTGCCAGGACCGCCTCCCCCGTCACGTGACGCCGAGGCTGAGGGCGCCCCTCACGCACATCCCGTTCGAGTTGCTCTAGAACGACCGCCGTCAGATGCAGCTGATCGAGGAGCGCACTCGCCGAGGCCACGTCAATTCGGTCCGGACATTTGCTGCCGAAGCCTGCCCGCTTATCGAGCATCAAGCCATCATCCGTGAGAAAATAAAGCGCTGCAGTCGTGACACTCCGCGATTCCTCGAGAGCACGCATGACCACCTCGGAGAGGTCGTCGAACTCGAGCGTATGGGCGAGCCTCTTGCGCGCGTCTGCGAGGGAATCTTCAAGCTTTCTGCGCTCTCGCAGTACGTATCTTTGCACTTGGAGCTCGGTCCAATCCCGGAGCGGATTGAAGAGTACAAGCACGACAATCGCCACCACGATCGCGTTCAACCACATCGTGTTGAACTGCCCGACGACGGTCACGAGAACGTAAAAAAGACCGGCTATCAAAAACGCAACCGCTGTTGCCACGACGAGCCGCGCGAACATTTCATAAAGATCCAGCAGCCGCTCGTGACGAAGGCCTTGCGCGAGCACGAAGAGGAACACCACCGACAAAACGACGCCGACCGGCGGCGGCTGATAGCCACTCGTGTAGCCGAGCACCCACCCGAGATCGACGACCGTAAAAAAGGCCGCGCACGCGCCGATCACGACGAGAAAACTGACCCTTCGCTGCACCGCACGCGAGCGGCTGGTGCGTCCGCGCCGCGACAACTCGACGAGCCCCCACGCCACCATTCCACAGGCATAGACGAGGAGCGCGCCCCGTACCCACGAGAGCGCGTTGTAGGAGCTGGATACGAGCACCAGCGTCGGCAACGCGAGGAGCAAGGTCACTTTACCGGCTCGCGCATGGGCGGCTCCGCGACCTTCCTCGGGAACCAGCGCCTCGAACAGATTCACGGCCAAAACGGGCGAAAGAATGGGGAGCGTTACCCGCAGCCGCTCCAGCAGAGGAGCGTGATAAAAGCCAAGAAGGGACTGCGAAAGATACCAGACGCCGACGTCGGCCGCGAACGCGGCAAAGAGCACGTGCCGCTTACCCACGCCTTTTGGTAGAACGGCACTCACCGCGATAGCCAGCGCGAGGGCGCCGCACACGAGCGTCGTCCGTAGACGCAGAGCAAAAGCGAGGTCCATCCCTTCGCTCAGGGGTGGCGCTTCGGTGATGAATCGACAACGTCGCTCGCACCACCATGCCACGGCTCGGGATCCGGATCTTCGACCTCCGCTGCCGGCGGAGCATCGAACTCCTCGCCCACGGTGTCTCGGGTGTCCGGGGTCTCGTCGTCGGCATCGCCCTCGTTTGGCAATCGCTCTTCATCCGCGCCGGCGAGCGCATGCGCAGCGGTTCCAACGCGCTCCTCGGCGGGTTGGAACGTCGCGACGCCGACGGAGCAGCCAGCGGCGTGAATCGCAAAGAAAACACACCCGATGACGCAACTTTGGATGGGCCTCATTTCTTGCAATCCTCCACCATGACTGAAAAACGGTATTCTTTTGCCAGCTGAGACAAGCGCGAACGTTTCATTCCGAGCAACTCGGCTGCATGCGTGATGTTGCCATGAGCTTCACCGAGCGCACGCGCGATGCAATCACGCTCGAGCTTGCGCTTCAGGTCGCCGAGGCCGACCCCAGCTCGGATCTCCGCGTAGAGCGCATCCGAAGCGCTGAATCCGCTCCCAAGTGAATTGGGAGGAAGAGCCGCCACCTCGGGCCTGTCCGCGGAGACTTCTCGCGATAGGGTGAGCGCTCGCAATGCGGGGAGACACTCGACGAGTGCCGTCGCATCAAGGCTGTTCCCATTTCCGAGGACACTCGCGGCCCGGAGCACGTTCTCAAGCTCCCGAACGTTGCCGGGCCAATCGTGCTGAGCAAGCAGCCGCAGAGCCTCGTCCGTCAGCGGACGCAGCGCAACACCCGCTGATGCCGCGACCCGCGCGAGCAAGTGTGCGCAGAGTTCAGGCAGGTCGTCGAGACGATCCCGGAGCGCCGGTACCGTGAGCGTCACGCCACACAGTCGAAAATAGAGATCCTCACGAAATTCCCCGCGTGCCACCAACGCAGGCAAATCACGGTGGGTCGCGCAGACAACGCGCACATCGCAGCGGAGCCCCGCGTTCCCTCCCACCCGTTGAAACGATCCGTCCTCGAGCACGCGCAGGAGCGCCACTTGAGTGCGAGGCGAGATGTCACCGATTTCATCGAGGAAAAGCGTGCCACCGCTGGCGAGTTCGAAGCGTCCCTTGCGCTGCGTCGTCGCTCCCGTGAACGCCCCGCGC
>CANMZR010000449.1 GCA_947502375.1 Polyangiaceae bacterium | reverse complement strand
TTTCTAGCCGACGTCTGCAAGGACTGGGAACAGGCGGCGGCAAGCGCTGAAAAACTTGGAGTTCGCGTGGTCCGCCTTCGCATCGGTGTCGTCCTCGGAAAGGGCGGCGGGGTGTTGACGCGCATGGTTGCGCCGCTGGGCGCATTCGTTGCGGGGCCGATAGGCAAGGGAGACAACGTCGTCTCTTGGGTGCACGTGGATGATGTCGTCGGCATCACACTGTGGGCTCTCGAAAACGACAGCGTGTCCGGGGCCATCAACGGCACCTCGCCGTTTCCGACCACGGGCAAACAGCTCGCCGAGTCGATGGCCAGCGTGCTGGGTAAGCGGGCTCTTTCGGTGCCTGAACTGTTCGTTCGACCGGTGCTCGGTGAAATGATCGAGGTCATCGTGGGGAGCCAGAACGTGTATCCGCAACGAGCCGTCGAGCTTGGCTACGAGTACCATCACGCACGGCTCGTCCCGGCACTCGAACAAGCCCTCGCGAGTGAGTGAGTGCCTAACGTGCGGACTTGATTGTGGCCGCACAGCGGAAGCCGATGACGTGCACGCTGGCCGTCGCGAGTTGATGGTATCGCGCTGCCGGATTGACCCACGTTGCGTACTCACCATTGAAGCCGCCCCCACGGATCGCCTTGCGGTTGCCGAGCGCCGGTCCCTTCGGGTTGGTTTGAGCGTCCGGTTGATAAATCGCGTACCAATCGCGGGTCCACTCCCACACGTTGCCCACCATGTCGAGTTGTCCGCTCTGCGTTTGAGCCCGCGGATAGTGGCCGACCGGCGCGGTGCCGGCGTAGCCGTCGTTCTTCTCGTACATGAGGCTGTTGGGCGACGGGAGGTCCTTGGCTGCGAGCCATTCCCGCCATTCGATGCCCGCGGCGTTCATGTAGGTGTGGTCTCCCCCATCGTCGCCCCAGGGGAACTTTCGTCCATCGGTTCCGCGGGCGGCGAGCTCCCACTGAGCCTCGGTTGGAAGGTCAAAACCCAGCTTGCGACAGTAGGCTTCGGCGCGCCCCGCATCGACGCAGTTGATCGGGTGGGTTTCGCGGTCGGTGGCGCCCCAATTGCAGAACTCAGCCGAGGCTTCGATGAACTTTGCGTGTGCGGCTTCGGTCTCGTTCTCGGCCTTTGGAAAGGTGGGCTTCGTGTCCGCAGGCTCGCATGCGCCTTTCGCCACGCAGCCGCGATAGCGAGCGACGGTCACCTCGTGAACGTCGAGGCAGAAGGTGTCGAGCGAGACCTGGTGGGCGGGCGACGCCAGGGGAACATCCTTGTCGTTGGAGCCCATCGTGAACGTCCCACCGTTCACGGGGTTCATGCCCTTTGGACACGGGCCGTCTTCCGTGCCCGCGGCCGAAGCCGCAGCACCGAGGGAGACCGAAGCGCTGGGGCTTTGTGTGGGGGTCTGTGACGCGGTCGCGGTCGCGTTGCTCGAAGGGCTCGAAGGGCGTGTTGCGATGACTACGCCGACGACGACGGCGACCGCCGTGAACAGCAGGGCCACGACGAGCGTGGTGCTCGTTTTTTTTCGTCCCGCCGCACCCGGCTGCGGTCCCGCGAGGCGCGAAGCCGGCAGAGTCGTGGGCACCTGCAAGGGCTGGCTCGAATGCAGAGCCGGATTGGGTTGCAGCCGGGCCGGTACGGAGCCGAGGGAAACCGGGCCGAAGTTCCCCCGTAGCGCGGAGGGCGGCTCTACGCTGGTTGCAGTGCGGACTCGCTGCCAAGCCGCGGCGTCTGGAAATACGTGTTGATGCAGGTCAATCCAGAGCTCGCCCATCGTCGCGTGGCGGTCCCCTGGAGCGATGGCGAGCGCCTTCGCGAAGACGGCCTCGAGCTCGTCCGAAAGAACGATGCCGAACTTCGCGGGTGTCGGACGGACCGGGTTGCGGCTCGCAAGGCCGAGATCGAAGAACGTGTCGCCCTGCAGTGCGCGAAGGCCTCCTCGCAGGATCTCGACGAAAATAAGCGCCATCGCGAACACGTCGGTCCAGGGGCCGGTGGCACCGTATTGCCGACTGAATTGTTCGGGCGCCCCGTAATTTGGAGTGAACGCGGTGATCTGTTGACCGGTCAATTCGAGAACTTCCCGTTGTTCGACTTGCTCACTCATGACTTTCGCGATGCCGAAGTCGAGCAGCTTGCAGCTCTGGACGCTGCTGGTCGCGTCGCCCACCAACATGATGTTGGCCGGCTTGAGGTCACGGTGCGCCACGTGGCTACGGTGGGCGAGGTCAAGGGCCGCCGCGATCGGTTCGAGAAGAGTCAACGCCTCCCGGAGCGTTCGCGGGGGCTTGCGTGCGTGGAACTCTCGTAAAAGCAGTGCGTCGAACGCCTGACCATCCAGCCACTCGAGGACCATGTAAGGGATCCATCCATCGCCACTCTCCAACTTGCCGATGTCGCGCGCTTGGACGATCGCCGCTGAGCGGCTCGAGAGTTCGCTCATCAGCTTACCCTCGCGGATGAAGTCCCCCAACAGTTGCTCACGAAGTTCGGGCTTCGCGTTTTCGAGGACAACGAAGAACTTGATCGCAACGAATTGCTGCCAGATCAGGTGCTTTGCCTTGTAGACCAAGCTGAACCCGCCCTCGCCTGCGAGCGAGATGATTTGGTATTTCTCGGCGACGACAGAGCCGACGATCTCGAGTGGATCTTTCGATGGCTTGGGCACGTCCGCGTTCTTCATGTCGCTTCGTCGCTACGTTAGCCCTTCAAGGCGTGCGGCCCAATTAAATCTGGTGGCGAGGTGCCGTGCGAGCGACGAGCACCCGCCAGCGTAGCGGCGGCAGCGGGGGCGTCTCGGCGGTCGAGCCAAGCAGTGCTCCGCGGTTCTGGAGATCCTCAAGAATAACGGAGATCCCCTCGATGGCAGTCGCATCGAGGGTCCGACCCTCCATGGCGCAGCCGCTTCGAACGGCCTCGCCGAGCGGTCGCCCAACCACGAGAAGTTCCCCCAGAATGGCGGCGGCGACCGGGGTCAGGAAAGTGCGCTGAACCTGGTTCTCGGAGTCGCGGAAGAGAAACATGCCGTGACGTACCGGGCGGGGAATGGACCTGTCATCCACCTTGTCGGGCAGCTCATGGACCGCGAACTCGAAGTGCCCGATGCGGCACGTTCCATGGAACACGATGCGACGGTCCGGTGCGAGTTCCGGTAGGACCTCAATCCCGCAGGTGCTTTGCCCGCAATGCGCGTCAAATTCGAGCAGCTCGAAGCGTGCGAGATCTCCGAGCCAGGGCGCCAGGGAAGCGTCGTCCGCCCAGCGGGGTGTGGCCCAGTGAACGAACTCGAACGCGACGTCGCGCAGGATGGGAGAGCGTGGCAGCTCATCGGAGCAGAAAGAGTTCACATCGTGGGTGAAGCGATCCCCGAGTCGCGCGGCCGCAAGGGGTAGCTCGGCGCGGATCGAATCGAGCAGGGTTGAGCGCACGAGCCGTCGGTAAATCCCGAGACGTTCGGCCGTGATGGCGAGAAGGGCGCGCCGGTCTGCCGCGTGAAGCTGCTCGTCCGCGAAAGCGGCCTTGTGAACGTCGAGGTTCGCTCGGTCAGGGGCGAGCATCACAATTCCTTGCAGGCCGCGCTGCACGGCCAGAAGCCTCGCCCGGTCGTCCTCGGTGGGTTCACGCATGCCTGCGCTCCAAGGTTTGCGCGGCGTCGAAGGCCGCAATACCCTCGTCGTAGGCGGCCTGAAGTCGTGCGCGTTCGGCGAGAAGCTCGTCGAGCTCCGTGATGTTCGCGTCGCGTTCGAGCACGACCGCCACCGGTCCCTTCCTCGAAACGGTGTGACGAAGGAGCTCGTAGACGGGCTCGAGCACGTCCTTCCCATGGGTGTCGATGAAGAGCCCTTCGCTCGGTCGCCACTCGTGGCCCGCCAC
>CANMZR010000448.1 GCA_947502375.1 Polyangiaceae bacterium | reverse complement strand
GGTGTGAGAGAGCCTGGGTTCCCGCCTTCGCGGGAATGACGGTTTGAGGGCGCGGGAATGACGGTGTGAGAGAGCCTGGGTTCCCGCCTTCGCGGGAATGACGCGTTCACAGACCTTGACTCGAAGCAGCGCCTTTGCACGGTCACGATGAAGCTCGAAGGAACCCTACGGCAGGCTCTGCGTAGGCGACCGAAAGCCGCGCGTTCGCAAAGGCTATGGAGGGAATCGCCAGTTCGATTATCCTTCCTGCATGAGCCCCGACCTGAGCGTGCCCGGCGAAGCCATCGGCGCGGTGCTCGGAGGTCGTTACCGGCTCTTGCGTTTGATCGGTGAGGGTGGGCTCGCGACCGTTTACGAGGCCGAGGGACTCCTTGGGCAAGGTCTGCGAGCCATCAAGCTGTTGCAGCCTCAGTTTTTGTCCAATCGCCGGGTTGTCGAGCGGTTTTACGCTGAGGCGCGCACATGCCACGCGCTACGGCATCCGAACATCGTGGCAGTCCTCGAGTTCGATTACGCGCAGGACAACGTTCCGTACCTCGTGATGGAGCTGCTCGTCGGGCTTTCGCTCGAGGACCACTTGCGAGCGAATCCGCCTTTGAGTCCGAGTGATGCGGCCCCCCTCGTCATCGATGCGCTCGCGGCGCTTTCCGTCGCGCATGCCGCGGGCATCATCCATCGGGACATCAAGCCTCCGAACTTGTTTGTCGTCACGGCTCCCGATGGTTCGCGGAGCTTGAAGGTGCTCGATTTTGGCATCGCGAAGGTGATGGACGAGGCGGGCGGAATGAGTCGAAAAACCCGTACGGGTGCGGTCCTCGGAACGCCGGGCTACATGAGCGCCGAGCAGTTAAAAGACGCGAAATCTTGCGATTTTCGCAGTGACCTCTGGTCTTTGGCAGTCGTATTTTACGAGATGTTGACGCATCGCCATCCCTATGGAGATGACGACCAGATGGCTCGAGCGGTCGGTATCTTGCGGGACCCGCCGCGACCGATCCACGAGGTCGCGCCTCAGCTCGCCGCGTGGAATGAATTTTTTTGTCAGGCCCTTGCGCGCGCTCCGGCGGACCGCATGCCAAGCGCCCACGCGATGGCCGAGCAAATTGCCAAGCTCGTCGGTGGCGCTTCGCGTGAGCGCTTGTTCAAACCGGGTACGGCTCGGTCGAGCGACGGTGCCGCCGACGGTACCGTCTCAGCGCCACACGCGGTGAAGCCCAGCCGCGGCGGCGCGACCCTCTCGAGCTTTCCTACCACGGTTTATGCCGACACCGCCGTGGCGGGAAGCGGCGCGGCACCGTGGAACAACGGCTCGGGCGGCTATGTCCCGTCGATCCAGGTCGTGACGGCCGCCGCTCATGAGCCGCTTTCGGTCGTGTGGTGGCTCGCGCTGCTCATCGGCCTCGGTAGCTTTGCCTCGGGGGGGTTGCTGGGATATCTCCTGGCGCCGTGAGTCCTCGCGTCGCGTTCGCTGGCTGCATGCTCGGGTTTTCGTGGTTCGGTTGCTCGGGGCGCGACGGGAAGTTGGCCGTTACGGAGCCGAGCGCCGCGGTGGAGACAGTCACCGTGCCCAGCGAAAACGCTGCGCAACTGGTGAAGCTCGGCGCGAACGGTGCCGCGAGCTCGAGCACTTCCGGGGTGCCACTCGCCTCGCCCTCGCCCTCGCCCTCGCCCTCGCCCTCGTGGTCGTCGCTGCCCGTGGCCGTGGCCGTCGCCGTCGCCGCGCCGACGCTCGTCCTGCCGGACGACGGGCCGATCCGCGCCATCGACATGCACGTCGATACGCCCTGGCGGGTGCACTTCAAGGGTCGGTCAAAGACTGCGAACGAGGGTCCAGCGACCCCAAAAAAACTACGTGACGGGCACTACGCCGCGGTCGTCTACCCAATCTATTTGCCTGACTACATTCACGATGACCATCCCGCCATTTCGGATGCCGACGCGGTCTTCGCGACCATCGACGCGCTGGTGGCTGCGCAGGACCTGCTGGTCCCGCCGACTGGGGAGGTGCCTGCCGATAAAATCGCGGTGTTTGTTTCGATCGAGGGGGCCGGGGCGTTCGCCGATGACATCACTCAGATTGACCGTTTCATCAAGCGCGGGGCAAAGCTCATCGGCCCGGTGCATGCGCATGACAACCGCCTCGCGGGCGCGGCCACTGGCAAAAGTGGGGGCGGACTGACCGAACTCGGAAAGCAATTCTGTGAGCGTATATACGCGGCCGGCGGTCTGGTGGACGTGTCGCATTTGTCCGACGCGGGCTTCGCGGAGCTGCAACCGATTGCCAAAAAATTCGGCGCCCCCATCGTGGCCACCCATTCGAACGCGCGTGCGAAGAAGCAGCACCCGCGCAACTTGACCGACGAGCAATTGCGCGTCATCGCCGAGACGGGCGGCGTGGCGGGACTCAACCTCTATCGGGGATTTCTCGGCAGTGACAAACTTCAGGCGGTGGTCGAGATGGCGATGCACATGGTGAACGTCGCTGGCGTGGACCATGTCGGACTCGGTACCGACTTCGAGGGTGGTGCGGCGACCGCGGCCCTGAAGGATGCGTCCAGGCTGCCCGTTCTCGCGAAAGCCTTACAAAAAGCTGGAATGTCCGACGCCGACGTTCGCAAGATTTTCGCGAAGAACGTGGTTCGCGTCCTCGCCTGGCAGCCCAACCGTTAGCGCTTCAGGTGAGCGTGAAGGCGCCGCTCGACGCCCCGCGGACCCGCTTGTCTTTAGTATTCGATGGCGAGCCCGGCCACCCCGGTCGAGGCACCGACCTGCATGACATTCTCTGCGCCGGCGCCGAGTGCAGCGAGCATCCACTCGCCCCAAACATAGGCTTGCTGGATACCGGTTTCATGCCGCATCGCCATCGCGGTTCGGCGGTCGAAGGCGTTCAGCGCGAGGGCTCCACCGATAGCGAGGTGCGGACCGAGGGACGTCCCCTGTCCAGTGACGCCTCCGACGGCGGAGGTTCCGCTCGGGCCGGTCCCCTGCCACATGCCGATGCCGACGCCGCCCTTGATGTAGGGGACGAGCGGCATGCTCGTCGAGCGAGTGAGCGCGTCAAACCGCACCACCGCATCGACATACATGGGGTTGATGGTGAGTGCGGTGTCCGAACCCGCGTCCGCGCCAGCCGTTTTGGCTTTTCCGCTCGACGTCACGCGGCCCCATCCGAAAGCCGCGCCGACGGTTCCGACGTAAGGAAGTCTTACCGGCAGCCAGTCGAGCTCGAGGCCGAAGTAAACTTTGGGCGAGGTTCCGAAAAAGTCAGCGTAAGGCGTGGCTTTTCCATTGAATTCCATGTCCACTCGAGGTGCGTACGGTCCGAAGCGAACCTCCAAGAGGAACCGACTGGCCTCGAACAGATTGTCACTTCCGGCGGCCGACGCCGTGTGGCGCCAGTTGCTCGCGGGGATTGTGTTGAACACCGGGTTCGATTCGATCGCAACGGAAGAGCGGGCGCTCCGGCTCGTCTCCGCCGGAACCTTGCGGGTCGCCGTCGCTGGCGCGGGCTCGTTGCTCGAGCGTCCTTCGGTGGGACCGGCGGCTTCAGGGGTGAGGTCCGACGGACCCACGAGTTCCGATTCGATCTCCGAACTCTCGGGTTCGGTCGCACGTGCGGCCAATGGCGAAAAGAGAACCCAGGCGGCGGCGAGCACCGCTCCGTACTTCATCGGCGGTCTCCCTGGCGGCGCCGCAGCCCAATCACGGCAACTCCAAAAAGAAAAGCCCATGCACCGGTGCGGGGAGAATTCTCCGGACCGAAGTGGCAGTGGCACCCGCTGCCTCCGGTGCCACCCGCCGCGCGATAGGCTTCAAAAAAATCGGTCACCGCTTCGGTCTGGCCGCACACGACCGAGGAAAGTTTCCCGACATTGCCCACGTTATCGTAAGCGGC
>CANMZR010000447.1 GCA_947502375.1 Polyangiaceae bacterium | reverse complement strand
AAGGTAGGGCGAAGGGGCTTTCGTTCCGCGCCCGTCGATCAAGTAAACCGCTCCGGATTGCTTTCCCTCGCCGAGACGCTCGTTCGAGCCGATGAGTACCTCCGGATAGCCATCGCCGTTGAAGTCCGCCACGGAGGGGGTCGCGATGAGACGACTGGTATCGCTCGAAGGCGTCAGCTTGCCATTGTAGTGCACCTTCACCGGCCAACCGTCGACGGGCTTGCCGTCCCGGTCGAAGACGTAAATGTTCCCGTCGAATGCGCTCTGAACGATGTCGAGCTTGCCGTCCTTGTTCATGTCCTCGAGCACCGGCGCGCCGAAGGCTCCCTGATCGATGATGGCGTTCGGGCTGCTGCAGGGGCCGACCGGCGTCTTGCCGTCGAGCGGGCAGGAGGGGACATCCGGCAACCGAATCGGCCAGCCGCTGCGCCGACTGCCATCGCTCTCAACGACGTAAATACGGCCGTTCCAGGTGGTCCCGACGATCTCGGGCTTGCCATCACCATCGAGGTCTCCAATGGCGGGGGCGCTTGTGAACGAGTCGCCCGCGAGGTCCGGATCGACGTCTTTCGCGTACCCCTTCGAGTCGAGGTAACTCGGTCGCCCCGGGATGGGCGTCGCCGATAGACCATCGACACGGTCCGCGACGAATGGGAAGCCAGGTAGCGCCTTGGGGCCTGCGGGGGTCATGCGCAGCACGTGGATGCGACCGCCACTCGTCGGGTAAACGATGTCGCGCGTCCCATCGCCATCGATGTCAGCGAGCTTCGGGCTCGCCTCGCCGCTATCGCCGACGAAGATCGGAAAGCCCTGAACCAGGTCGGGATCGCTGTAAACGGCATACGTGCGCCGCATCTGAGACGGCACGTCCCCGATCGCGCCGCCGTAGTGGGCGACAACGCGGATACGCACGGTGACCGTGTATTGATTCTCCCCGTGTGAGCTGTCCGAGTCGGCGGCATGGGTGGTGTCGACGCTTCGGATGTCGAAGGAGGCGATGGCGTTTTCGCTTCCCGTCACTTTGCTGCCCGGCACGTTGTTCTCACTCGAGATTGGCTTGAACTCTCCATCGAGCGGCTGCACGCCCGGCCCCCACTCGACGACGTAATCGTAGCTCGCTGCGCGTTTGGCGCTGATGGTCCCCTTGATCTCGACGGGTCCGGTGACTTGATCTTTGTAAAGCACCTCAAACCAGCGCGGCGAGACGATGTCGACCTCAGCCGGGATCTTTTTGTCTTTGATCCACTCGACTGCGGTGTTCGCGTTGACCCGCCCGAATCCAAAGCGTTGATCGAAACCGGGCTGCGACCAGTACCACTTCGAGTCGACCATTCGCGACTCGGGAACGTCGATGTCGTCGGCCGTGTTGATCAAAAGTTGCTGCGCCTCGCTCGGCGATAGCTGCGGCGATAGCTCGTACTTGAGGGCAGCGCTCATCAGAAGGCCGCTGATGCCGCTCAGCTGGCCGACGGCGCCGCTCGAACATGACTTGCTCGAAGCACTGAGAAAGTTCTGGCCGCCGAAGTTCGTGCACGTGTTGAAGTCGAGGAAGCTTTCGACGTTCGTGAGGTCTTGCGCTGGCGAATACTGAATCGCATGGACCGGTAACGTGTGGTTTGCGGTGGTCGGCATGTTGTGATGCCGAGCGTTTTCGTCGGCCATGCTGGCGATCGTGAGGACCCCCTTGGAGTAAGCATAATCGAGCGCATTTTGAGCGAAGTTGCTCATGTTGATTGTGCCAAGCGCGGATTGAACGATGCGCGCGCCGTTGTCGGTCGCGTACACGAGGGCCTGGCCGAAGGCGTTCACGTCCGCGATGAAGCTGTCGCCCACCCGCATCGGAATGAAGCGGCACTCGCTGCAGCCGCCGATGTCGCCGATGCCGTTGTTGCCGGTCGAGACCGAGTCACGTGCTTCGCCGGTCCCATGGCCGTAGTCGGTGTCGTCGAAAGGATCGTTGTCGTCCTTCATGAAATCCCACCCGGAGATGTCGTCGACGTAGCCGTTCTTGTCGTCGTCGATGCCGTCGGAGAAGTTCAGGATGAGATCCCCGGCATCGAGGATCCCGTTTCGATTGGCGTCACCAAGGGGGTGACCGTCTGTCGCGGCTGGCGTCAGATTTGGCGAGGCTGCGTAATCGGAAGCGCTAAAAATGCCATCGCTGTTGCAATCGAATCCAGCGAGGTCTTTGGCGCCGCCGCAAGGGGAACCGTCGGCGTTCAACGGACGATGCTTGTCCAGCTCCGGAGTGTTGAGCCACGCGCGGTCGACCAGGTCGGCTTCGCTCCAGCGGATCCCTGAATCGGTGACGGCGATTTTGATGCGATCGTCACCGCGCGTGTAACGCCAGGCGAGGTCGATGCTCATACCCGAGGCGTTCTCGTCGGCGCGCAACGTGAGCTTGCCTTTTTGAGTCGGCACGAAGGAGTAGGCTTCCCACTGACCGTTGCCCCCGTTCACGTAGCCGTAGCCCGGGTCATTCGGCCAATTCTCGGGTTGGCTAAGCTCTTTCGCCGTGAAGCTCTCTGGTGGTGGCCAAACCGCCGAGGACTCGTTTGCGCTGAGCAGACCCGTGGCAGTGACCAACACAGCAAGACCGGTGCGTGAGCGTAGCTTTCGCAAGATTTTCTCCGTTAAAAACGCCAGGGTAGCATAAAATTGGCGCTAGGATTGGCGGGTGTCCGTGCCCTCTGAGAAGACGCGCGAGCGCCTACGCGCCGTGCCAAAAGTCGATGCGCTCGCCAAGCACGGGCGGCTGGACGATGTGCGGGCTCGGCTCGGGGCAGGGAGCGTGATGAACGCGGCTCGAACCTTCGTAGGCGAGGTGCGCCGCGCGGTGATGGCGGGTGGCGATGCGCCCTCTCTCGAGGATTGCGTGCTCGCGGTCGGGCGGCGGCTCGAAGGCGTGCTGTCGGCGCGGTTGCAACGGGTCATCAACGGGAGCGGGGTGCTCCTGCACACGAACCTCGGTCGGGCGCCCTTGTCCTTCGCGGCGGTTGCTGCCGTCGTGGCTGCGGGACGAGGCTACGACTCCCTCGAGCTCGACCTCGAGTCGGGTGAGCGTGGTCCGCGCGGCGCGTATGCGGAGTACGCGCTCGCCGAGCTGTGTGGCGCGGAGGCCGCTCTCGTCGTCAACAACAACGCGGCCGCCCTGCTCTTGGTGCTGACGGCACTCGCCGCCGGCCGGGCCGTCATCGTGTCACGAGGTGAGCTCGTGGAAATCGGTGGTGGCTTCCGCGTTCCCGAGGTGCTCGAGCGCTCGGGCGCCCGAATGATTGAGGTCGGCACGACCAATCGCACCCGACTTGCGGACTATGAGCGGGCGCTCGACGAACACGCCGACGTGGCCGTGATTCTGAGCGTTCACCCAGGTAATTTTCGCATGAGCGGTTTTACGGAGGCTCCGGAACTACCGGCGCTTGCGGCCCTCGCGCGACGACGGGGCGTGATTCTTGCGGACGATCTCGGTGGTGGTGCCCTGCTCGATCTCGAGGCGCATGCGGGCCTCGCGGGAGAGCCGGTTGCACGCGATCGCATTGCCGCCGGCGTTCACGTCTCGTGCTTCAGCTGCGACAAGGTTCTCGGTGGGCCGCAAGGGGGCGCCATCGTTGGCGAGCGTCGGCTCATCGAGCGACTCCGGCGCGATCCACTCGCACGAGCGCTACGCCTCGGCCCGCTTCCATCCGCTGCGCTCGAGGCGACGCTGGAGCATTATCTCGCGCGGGACTACGAGGCGGTCCCGGTTCTGGCGATGATGCGCCGTCCCGTCGCAGCGGTGTTGAGTCGAGCGGAGGGGTGGTGCGTTTGGCTGACCGAGCGTGGCGTTCGGTGCCGCGTCGTGACGACGCAAGGGCGCGTTGGAGGAGGGACCTTCGCGGAGGAGCCGATTGCCTCCGCGGC
>CANMZR010000446.1 GCA_947502375.1 Polyangiaceae bacterium | reverse complement strand
GTTCGTCGAGCGGCGGCACGCTCACGGGCTCCACGTTCGCCCGCGCATTCACCAAGTGGTCGAGCCATCGTCCTTGTGAGTCCGGCGCCGGAGCCTCGCTGAGCTCCTGCTTGGTCAATGTTTCGACGTGGCCGCCGCCGAGCTGCTTTTGCGATACCCGAACGCCTTCGGGGCGCTCGCTCATGCGGCGGTACCCGGTAGCTTCGCGAACGCCCGCCGCGCGCGGTTGCGGCGCACGTTCCCCGAGCGCCGTCAGCAACCTGCCGAGCGCGAGCGCCGGCGATTTTCCAGAGGCTCGACAAAGCGCCTCGGACAGCCGCACCGAGCTCACGATCATCGGGCGAAGTTGCAACGCCACGAGCGCCCGCAGCTCCTGCTCACCCGTTGCCGACGGCGAGCGATCCACCGCCACAATCAATGTGCGAGTGCTGCGTTTCAATGGGAAAACCCGCAGCCGCTGCAACACCTCTTGAGGCACCAGGTCGGCGACCTCACTCGGCATCGGTTCCAAGGGCCCAGTCGGACCTGCGGGCAGTTCGAAGTAGTCGGCGAGAACGCGCTGCAGTGCATTCTCCTTCACAACGCCGGCCGCGAGGATGTTCGACGTGAGGTCGCCGCCATGGAGCAGCTGCAGAGAAGTCACGAACTCGAGGTCGTCGAGCGTCAGAAGCCCACGATCAACCAGCACGGCGGCGAAAGAATCCATGGCGTAGGTCGGTGTCTCAACCGCCAATGCGCGCGAGCCAACGAGCGAGGATCATTCGCCCTTCAGCCAACTGGGTCAAGCTCGTCCATTCATTGCGCTGGTGGGCTTGCGCATTCACGCCAGGGCCAAAGTTCACCGCCGCGATGCCCGCTTCGGCAAACCGAGCCACATCGGTCCAGGCCTGCTTCGGTTCGACTCCGGCGACCCCGGACTCCTGGAGCGCGACCACGAGCGGATGGCTTGCGTGCGGCAGCGCGGCCGGACTGAGATCACGCCACTCGAGCACCGCGCGCCCGGCGACGAGGGCTTCAAGCTCGGCTTGCGCCTCGGCGAGCGAGGTGTCGGGCGCGAAGCGGTGATTCAGATTCAAGGTGAAGCGGTCCGGCACCACGTTGCGACCTCGGCCGCCTTCGGCAAGGGTGACACTCGTGACCGTGCGGTAAAGAAGCCCGTCGATCACCGACTCACGGGGGGCACGTTGTGCAAGCTCCGTGAGCAATGGCCCTGCTTTGTGAATCGCGTTCTCACCCTGCCAGGGCCGCGCCGAATGCGCAGTTTTCCCCTCAAAATGCAGCGCGGCGTGAATGGAACCGGAGGCTCCAAGGCTAAGGCGATTGTCACTCGGCTCGAGGCAAACGGCGAGGTCGACAGCGCGGAGTTCCGCGTCCTGTTCAAGCACGGGGCCAAGCTCGTTTTCGAGGTACGGTCCCTCTTCGCGAGCGTAAAAAACCAGCGTGACGTCGAGCTTGTCGCAGAGCGGACGGTCCTGCTCGAGCACCGCCAACATCAGCGCGAGCCCCGACTTCATGTCGGACGCCCCAGGACCGTAGAGCTTATCGCCCTCGATGCGCACCGGCCCGTCATGCGACGTTCGGACGACGTCGGTATGACCGACGAGCGCCACCTGAGGGCCACCCGAACCGCGGCTCACCGGGACGACAAGAGAATGGCCATAGCGCCGCACGGGGCTCGCGAGCTTCGACTTTCCGAGGCGGGCCGCGAGCGCATCCGCAATCGGTCCTTCTTCGCCCGTAAACGAAGGGATTTCGCACAGCCAACGGAGTGT
Organism: Polyangiaceae bacterium; assembly: GCA_947502375.1. Classification (GTDB taxonomy): domain Bacteria; phylum Myxococcota_A; class Polyangia; order Polyangiales; family Polyangiaceae; genus SYFR01. Next base: position 2,134 of record CANMZR010000446.1, on the reverse strand, counting down.
TTCCACGAGCCCGGTGCCGCTGACCGGACTCGTCACACCGGCACCCCGAAGTCCCGGAGCGCACCGTTCAGCGAGACCTTACGGTCGGTCGACTCGTTGCGTTGGCCGATGATGAGCGCGCACGGCACATTGTATTCGCCCGCGGGAAAGCGCTTCGGCCGCGTGCCGGGGATGACGACACTGCGAGCCGGCACTCGGCCACGAAATTCCACGGGCTCGGGACCCGTCACGTCAATGATCAGCGTCGAGCTCGTCAACACGACGCCGGCGCCGATGACCGCCTCGCGCTCGATGAGAACGCCTTCCACAAGAATCGCACGTGACCCAATGAAGCAGCCATCCTCGATGATCACGGGGCGCGCCCCTGGCGGCTCGAGCACGCCGCCGATCCCGACGCCGCCCGACAAGTGGCAATCGCGCCCAATCTGCGCGCAACTGCCGACCGTGGCCCACGTGTCGATCATCGTACCGGCCCCGACGCGCGCACCGATATTGACGTAGCTCGGCATCACGACGACGCCCGGCTCGAGGAACGCGCCACGTCGCACGGTGCCCGGCGGGACCACCCGGACCTGCGCGGCCTTGAGCCCACTCTTCAGCGGAATTTTATCATAAAATTCGAACGGACCGACCTCGTGAACTTCGAGGTTTTTCACGGCGAAATACAGGAGAATCGCGCGCATGACCCAGGCGTTGGCGGTCCACTCACCGTCCGCAAACGAAGCCGCCCGTAACGCACCCTCATCGAGCTGCGTGATCGCTGTTTCCACCGCCTCGCGATAAACAGCTTGCGCGAGGAGCCCCCGCTCCGCGAAGGCGGCGTCGATTCTCTCGGGAAGCGTCGTCAGGTCGCTCATGGCGATCCTGTTAGCACGGCTGCCGAGAGAATCGGCTACCCCCTCGATTCGTTCGAATCGAGGGGTGAATCACACCAGGTAGCCGAGTCAATATCAGCCGAAGTCGAGGGTGCTTCGACGCCCTCAAGCCGAAGGACGAACGTCGAGTCCGGCGAAGAAGTAGGCGATCTCGTGGCCGGCCGTCTCCACGGCATCGGAGCCGTGCACCGCGTTCTCGCCAACGTTCGTGCCGTAGAGTTTGCGGATCGTGCCTTCGGCAGCCTTGGCTGGGTCGGTGGCGCCGATGACGTCCCGGTACTTCGCTATCGCGTCTTCACGCTCGAGTGCGATGACGACAATCGGACCGCGCGACATGAACTCGACCAGCTCCCCAAAAAACGAGCGGGCGCGATGCACGTCGTAGAAGCCTTCGGCCTGCTCCTTCGTGAGGTGAAGCTGACGCAGCGCCTTGACGGCGAAGCCTTCCTGCTGGAGACGCGCAACGATAGCGCCGGCATGACCGGCTTCGGTTGCATCGGGTTTGACAATCGAGAGGGTGCGCTGAAGTGCCATGGCGCGCCATGTACTGAAACCATCGCCCGTGCGCAAGTGATAGGATCCCCCGGTGAAGAAAGGATGACCATGATGACGCCGCGCCTCACCACGCTCGTGCAAGGCGGGGGCTGAGCCCGCAAGCTCGCCGCCGAGGACCTGGTTCAGGTTCTGAAACCCTTTGCGATGGCCTCGCACCCCTGGCTCGACGAGCGCACCGGATTGCTCGACGATGCGGCCGTGGTGCGCCCGGACGGAGCGACGCGATCGCTCCTCATGACGATGGACGTGATAACGCCAATCGTCGACGATCCTCGCACCTTTGGGGCGATTGCAGCGTGCAACGCCCTGAGTGATGTGTACGCCATGGGCGGGCGTCCTGAGCTCGCGTTGAGCTTTGTCGGACTGCCGAGCGACATCCTGGGGCTCGAGGTCGTGAGCGAAGTCATGGCGGGCATGCACGACATCTGCGCCCGGGCCCGTTGCGCCATCGTCGGCGGGCACACGATGAAAGACAGCGAGCCGAAGTGCGGCCTGGCGGTGGTCGGCAGCGTGGAGCCGGAGCGCGTTTGGTCGCAGCGTTTTGCGCAAAAAGGAGACGTGCTCGTCTTGACAAAAGCCCTTGGGACGGGGCTTATCGGCCAGGCGCTGCGCCAAGGGACCGTTGACCCGAGCGCGCTCGCGGCGTCGATCCATCGGATGACTCAATTGAATGACATTGCCTGCGACCTCGGGAGGCACTTCGG
>CANMZR010000445.1 GCA_947502375.1 Polyangiaceae bacterium | reverse complement strand
ATCCCCTCGACCAGCATGCGACGGAACATCACCACGCCGCGATCGGAGGTGGCGAGAGTTTCGCGCGAACGATCGGCGATCAGGCCTTGGCTTTCCTGGGCGGCGCGGTCCTGATCGCGCGAGGCCAGGCCCCACCAGCCGTCCTCGACCCGCTCGTAGACGCCGCGCACCCGTTCGGTGACGCCCTGGGTCACGATGGTGTCGCCGGCGCCGCGCGCCTCGCGCGCGCGCAGGTAAAAGGTTTTCGTGCTGGTGTCGTCGGTCGGCACCCGGAAGCGCAGGATATGGCTCGGCAGATCGTTGACCCGGGCGCCGAAGTAGCGGCTGTTGGACGGGAATAGGAAATGGGAAATCTTGGCCTGGCGACCCGGCACGTCGAAAGCGGCGCGCACGTCGTGCTTGTTCAAAGCGTCGCGGAGCAGGGTATTGAAGACGCGAATCGAGAGCGAGACGACGTGACGATCCTCGCGGCGCTCCGCTTCAACGGCAATGCGACGGGTCACGTTCGAGATGGTGCTTATCTCGTCCGGCGCGTTCCCGAGTGCGTGCCGAAAACAGAGCACGAACTGGTAGAGAACGTGCATTTCGAGCCAGGTGCGCTTCTGGTTGATCGTCTGGATCGCGTGGTGGCTCATTCCGACGAAGTCGCTTCGTCCGACGAGGAACCATTCTTCACCCATGCGGGCTTTCACCTCGCCGTAAGCGCGAATCACCTGCCGAAGTGCCCAGACTCCTTCCTGAGCGATCCCGCGGTCTGCGCGGTCAAACGCCTTGATGACGATGGTGCCAATCTGAAAGAGCAGATCTTGAATCTCTTCCTGGGCCTGCTCGGCTGGCACCTTGCCGCGAATCACCTTCTGCAAGGTCTGGATGACCTGATTGCGCAACCGCACGATGATGACGGAAGGGTCGAGAAAGCGGACGACGTAAAAGAAATACGGGATGAGAATGACCCAGCCGAGCAGTGCCCCTAGCAGGGCAATCCGGTAAGGCCAGATGGAGACGAAGTTCGGACCGGTGAGGTAGCCGACCCAAAGGACGTGCGCCGCCCCAAATGCGCCGATGGTGAGGACGACGCGGTTGACCCAGTCCTTCAAGAACAGATCGATGAGCTTCGGCGTGTGCATGTTGGCCGTGAGCGGAATCGCGAGGCCAATCGTCGCGAGCAGCATCGCGAGGATGTTGTTGTAAGCACGAGCGACGGGGCTCAGCGTGTCGAGGATCTTCGTGTTGCTGAGAACGCCAATCCACGAGTTCGCATTGAGCGCGGGCAGGCCATGCGCACGCAGTTCCGCGTAAAGTTCCAGCCCGAACAAGCAAGCGAAAGCGCAGGCGATCCCGACCACGCCGCGGACAAACTCGACCCGCAGCTCATCCAATGAACGCTTTGCCATCAATTTTCCATGGAGGAACCGAACCTAGCCCTTCGATTCGTTCGAATCGAGGGGTAAATAACAACCGGTAGCCGAGTCCCTATCCGTCGGAATACCCGTCTTTTCGATGGACTCGGGGACCACCCCTCGATTCGTTCGAATCGAGGGGCAAATAACAACAGGTGCCCGAGTCACTATTCGTCAAAATCGAGGGGATTCCGACGCCCTCGCCAAAGAGGGGCGTCGGAATACCCGTCTTTTCGATGGACTCGGGCACTACCCCTTTTTCCGTCGAGCGCGGAGCTTCACGACGAGCTCGACGTGCGGCGTATGCGGCAGCGTATCGTACGCACGCAGGGAGGTTATCTCAAAGCCGGAAGCGAGGTGCGCGAGGTCGCGCTTGAGGGCGGACGGACTGCAGCTCATGATGCGAAGTTCTTCGAGACCTTTTTCGGAAAATTGAAGCAAAGCATTGCAAGCCGCCTCCCCCATGCCCGAGCGCGGGGGATTCGCGATGATGAGGTCGGGCCGCGCGTCCTCGGTGAGTTTGCGCTCTAGAAACACGAGAGCACTCTCGGCCGCGGTGCCCAGCGCCTCCGCACTTTCCGAGAAAGCGTCGCATGCCACGACCTGTTCACAGTCCTCGCCAAGGAGCGCCGTGGTCAGGCCGGCTCCTGCGTAAAGGTCGAAGCAGAGTCGCGCGCTCGAGGACGAGCAAAGGTCCCGGTACGCGAGCTCGGCGACGCGCGGGTTCGGCTGCAAGAAGCCGAGCGGACCGACTTCGATGCGCCGCCCGAGCAGCTCGACCGAGAGCGTGGAGCAGCCCTTCAAAATCTCGACGGTCGCGCCACGAATGGCGTTTCCCTCGCTCGGCTGCACCGACCAGGCCACGCCGGCGGGCGTCGTCAACGCAGCGGCCAGCTCCGAGGCCCGGGTCTCTAGACTGGCCGTGATGAGGGTCACGAGCACGTCGCCCTCCCCGTTCGTTTTCAACCAAACGTAACGGAGATCACCGGTGCGTGAGCGCTCATCGTAGGCTTCGATGCCGAGCTGCGTCGCGACGTCGGCCACTTCGCGAGCACAAGCGGCGATGTCGGGGTGGTCCACCGCGCAGCTGCGCATGTCGGCGACTTGATGCGTACCACGACGAAAACTGCCGAGTCTCAAGCGACCGGGCTGCGAGCGAGCCACCCGCTTGCTCGACCAGCGGTAACCCAGATCCGTTGGACCTGCGACGACCTCGGAAACGACCAGTCCGTACGCTGATTCGAGCCAGCGGAGCTTCTGCGCACGCTGAAACGCGGGCTCCGCGATCATCAACGGGCAGCCACTACAACGGCCTTCTTGCAGCTCGTGGTCGTGGCACGGCGGCGTGACACGCTCTCGGATGGGACCGAGCACTTCGAGCAGCAGACCGTGAGCGCGGCGTACCCGCTCGGGCACTTCGCGACCCACATTTTCAATGCGGATGAGGGCGCGCTCGCCAAACAACAAATGCGGGACGTGAACGTCGATTCCTTCGAGCCGCGCCACCGCCTCACCGTCTTGCCCAATTGCGTTTGCCCGGAGTTCGATTCGGTCGCCGACTTTCACGGAGCGCAGCATACTCTTGACGACGGGGTGCGTCGCGGTTGTGCTTCGCCGCATGGCGACGTCTGGTAGCACTTGGCCCATCGCGGCAGTCGCATTGGGCGAGTGCGTCACCGGCACCGTGCTCTGGCGTTTCGAGGGGCGGCTGATGGTCACGGTTATCTGCAAAGCCAGCTTTGCGATTGCGGTGGACGGAGACATGCCGCTCGTCGCGCCGGAGCCCATTCAGCGGACGGACAGCAATGGCGCGGGGCCCCTTAGCAGCACGCGGCGGGCGAACGAGGTGTCGCCGCGACTGCCGGCTGTCGACGTGGTGATGACGGGCCACGGCCATCCTTCAGCAGGGGCGACCACCCAGTCGATCGTGCGGTTGACCATTCAGGATGGCGAGCAAATCCTGCTTGATCGAACGGCGTACATCGTCGCAAGACGCGATCGAGTTACCGGCCTCGCAGGTCCACTTCGGCCGGTTTCGCTCGGCTACGAACGTGCGTACGGCGGGATCGGCTGTCCGGAGAATCCGCTCGGCGTCGGCTTCGGCGCAAACGCCAACGAGACCCCCACCTTGTTGGACCCAGTCGAGCCCGAGCGCGTCGCGAGCTTCGCAGCGGTCCCGACGCTGTTCCCGGCTCGCAAGCAACTTCTGCGCGGCCTGCCCCGAAGCGCGCTTCAGCAGCCGGTGGTCGAGTTTCCCGACGCCTTCGAGTGGCGCTATTTTCAAGCGGCACCACCGAGCCAGCAGCTCGTCGCCTTGCGAGGCGGCGAATGGCTCTCGCTCGAAGGCGTATTTCCAAGCCAGACGCTGGTACAGACCCGACTCCCTAACTTGAGCGCTGTGGCGCAGGTTCACTCGTTTTTTCACCGGCATGTGGACCTCCCGCAGCAACTGAACCTGCACATCGACATGCTCCAGATCGACTCCGATGAGCAGCGTTGTCACGTCG
>CANMZR010000444.1 GCA_947502375.1 Polyangiaceae bacterium | reverse complement strand
CGGGCAGTCCCGCCCCGCAGGATAGGCCGCCCTTGAGACGAATATGATCCGACAGACCGCGCGCGACCTCCTGGGTGAACGCCTCGACAAAGACAAGCAGATTGTCGGCGTCAAGGTAGCCGGCAACGTCTATGACGTGCACACGCCCGTCGACGTCGCAGGCGACGAAACCGTCACGCCCGTTCGCTCCGACGACGCGGACGGCCTGCGCATGATCCGGCACTCGACCGCTCATGTGATGGCCGACGCGGTCCAACGGATGTTCCCGGGCACCAAGGTCACCATTGGCCCAGCGACGGCAGCTGGTTTTTTCTACGACTTCGACAAGCCCTCCGGGCCGTTCAGTGACGACGACCTCGCCAAGATCGAGGCCGTCATGGCCACGCTCGTGGAGGGGAACCACCCCTTCCGTCGTGACACGGCCACCCGCGAGGAAGCCCACGCTCTCTTCGCCACGATGAAGGAGTCTTACAAACGCGAGCTCATCGACGCCATCCCGGAGGGCGAAGTTTTATCGCTCTATCGGCACGGCGCGCCCGGTAGCGAATGGGTCGATCTCTGCGAAGGCCCGCACGTTCCACACACCGGTTTCTTGAAGGCCTTCAAGCTCACGAGTGTGGCCGGCGCCTACTGGCGAGGCGACGAGCGCAACGCGATGCTGCAGCGGGTCTACGGGACGGCCTTCGCCTCTCCAGGAGACCTACGCAAGCACCTGTTGCAGCTCGAAGAGGCAAAGAAGCGCGACCACCGAAAGCTCGGCAAAGAGCTCGAGCTCTTCATGTTCCACGAATACGCCCCGGCGATGCCGTTCCTGCTGCCGAAAGGCGCGCACGTTTACAACAGCCTCATCGACTACATCCGCCATGCCTATCGCGGCGAAGGCTATCAAGAGGTCGTCACTCCCCAGATCTTTGACAAGCGGCTCTTCGAGACGAGCGGCCACTGGGCGAACTACACCGACAACATGTTCTTCGCGACGAGCGAAGACCGGCTCGCCGAGCTCTTCACGGATCCGGCCCTCGCCGCCACGATCGATAAAATCCAAGCGGCCCGACGCTCCGGCGATGATTCCGGTCTCCAAGAACTCTTGAAGAGCATGGTGGACATCGCCGTCAAGCCGATGAACTGCCCTTCGCATTGCCTCATCTATCGGCACCGCCGTCGAAGCTACCGCGAGCTGCCGTGGCGCGTCGCGGACTTCTGCCGGCTCCACCGCTACGAGCGCGGTGGGGTCGTCCATGGCCTCGCGCGCGTCCGGAGCTTCGCGCAAGATGACGCCCATATTTTTTGTCAGCCCGAGCAATTGGAAGGCGAGATATCGAGCTTTATTCGATTCTTTTACGGGGTCTACGCAGCGCTCGGCTTCAGCAAGATCGCCATCAAGCTCGCGACCCGGCCCGACAAACGAATCGGCACCGACGCGCAGTGGGACATGGCCGAGAACGCCCTCGAGCAGGCGCTCGCACGAGCGGGCCTACCGTTTGAATTGGCACCGAAAGAGGGAGCGTTTTACGGACCAAAGTACGAGTTCCACGTCGAAGACGCCATCGGCCGAAGCTGGCAGCTCGGGACCCTTCAAGTGGACTACGCCCTGCCCGATCGTTTTGACCTCGAGTACACGGGAGCGGATGGTGCCGGACACCGCCCGGTGATGATCCATCGAGCGATTTACGGCTCGCTCGAGCGTTTCTTGTCGATTTACATCGAGCACACCGGCGGGAATTTCCCGGCCTGGCTGGCCCCCGAACAAGCTCGCGTCGTGACGGTTAGCGAGCGGCAGAACGACTACGGTGCCGAGGCGCTCGGATACTTGCGCGCTCTCGGCCTGCGCGCCGAAGCGGATCTCGGGCCCGATAAACTGGGAGCAAAAATCCGCGACGCGAGGCTTGCGCGCGTTCCGTACATCCTGGTGGTTGGCGACAAAGAGGTTGAAAGTCGCTCGGTGTCGCCGCGCTCTCGCGACCTCGATAAAAACCTCGAAACGCTTTCGCTCGAGGCCTTTGGAGCCATGCTCGTGGCCGAGGGCACCCCGCCGCCATTCACGTGAATCGTCGCCGATTCGATTTTGGACGAGCCGCTGAGCCCCGATTGGCTCTACAATTCGCCCCGCGGAAGCAAACGCCCCGCCCTTTCTTGACCGCACGAGGAGAACACCAAGCTCGATATGTCTTTTGGACGATTTGATCCCCGCAAAGCACGACGCGAACCTCAACATCGCGTGGGCCACCGCATCCGCGTACCTGAAGTCCGGGTGGTCGATGCGAACGGTGAAATGCTTGGTGTGTTGACGACGTCGGAGGCGATCAAGCGCGCTCGTGACCAAGGGATGGATCTCGTCGAGATCAACCCCAAGGCGGTTCCGCCGGTCTGCAAGATCCTCGATTACGGCAAGTTCAAGTACGAGGAAAAGAAGAAGAAGCGCGAGACGAAGCGCAAGCAAAGCGTCGTCGAGATAAAGGAGGTCAAGCTTCGCCCGAAGACGGATGACCACGATCTCAACTTCAAGATGCGCGCCGCGCGCCGCTTCATCGAAGGCGGCAACAAGGTGAAGTTCACCGTGCGCTTCCGAGGCCGTGAGATCACGCACCCGGAAAAAGCGCGCGAGCAACTCGACTGGATCTGCAACCAGTGCCTGGACATCGCGGTGATTGAAACGCGGCCGATGATGGAGGCGCGGACCATGTCGATGATCATCGCGCCGAAGACCGCGGTGCTTCAGAAGCTTGCCGAAACGCGCGCGCAGCAGGAAAAGCAGCGCAAGGAAATCGAAGTGGCGCGCCTCATGGCAAAGGGTGGCGTCTTTCCCGATGCGGAAGAGGAAGAAGACTTGGACGATGAGCTCGACGATGACTTGGACGATGAGCTCGACGATGACTTGGACGACGACGACGACGACGACGACGACGACGACGACGACGACGACGAGGGCGAGGGCGAGGGCGATGATGCTGCCGCGACGCCCGATGCCGCCGCGACGCCCGATGCTGCCGCGGCGCCCGATGCTGCGGGCGGGGCCGACGCCGCGACCGAGAAGTGAGTCGTGGGGAGCAGCCGACGTCGCCTTGTCGCTGGGCTGGCCGTCGGTCTGCTCCCGTTCATCGCTTGTTTTTGGGGCCAGTCGTGGCTCGGTAGCGTGGGGTCGCGGTACGTTGCCGGCTCGGTGACGCAACTCGGCGATACAATAGCCGAGCTCACACACTATGTTCCGCCCGCTGTCTTGCCGTTGGCGCCAGCCGCGCAGAAGCTCGCGCTTCTCGAAGGCGACGACGCGGCAGAAATGGGCCGCAAACGGTCCCAACAAACGGCGGCGCCTCAGCCACCCGTGAGCCCGAATGTCGAGCCGCAAGAGACGTGCGGCGAACTTCCGAAGCCGCTTGGCGTGTTCGTGAGTCGGGACCGGGTCCTGGCCGCAGCGGTCGCCGGGATTCGTCCAAGCGGCTCCCCCGTTCCGGGCACGGTATGCCGACCAGCTGGCCTCGCCCTTTCGGGCGTGGGCGGACTCGGCGTCGGTTTGCGCGACGGCGACGTCCTCGTCATCGGTGGCGGCCCCACGACCTCGGAGGGCGCGGTCGTCGGCAGCGTCATCGCGGCACTGCGGCGGCGGGCGAAGGGGATGTCCGGCGTCGCCTGGCGCGGACGCCAACGCATTCTCGTGAACGTAGAGCTCCCGGAGCTCGTGAAAGTGGACGCGCCGCCGTCACCTCCGAAGACTCATCAACCATGAGCGAACTCTTCGAGCGAGCATGCGAGCGAATGCTGCTCGATCTGGCCGGCGAGCGCCGCGCCTCCTCGCACACGGTCGCGGCCTACCGGCGAGACCTCGCGCAGCTGCAACGCTTCGCCGAAGAAGCCCTCGGGCACCCGCCAGCCATCGAGGAAGTCGATCTTCCGCTCCTGCGACGGTGGCTCGCGGAGC
>CANMZR010000443.1 GCA_947502375.1 Polyangiaceae bacterium | reverse complement strand
CTTCGGGTCACCGGGGGCGATCGATAACCAAGGCGAGCTGTCGGCGCGAGGTGGGACCGGAGCAAATAATACTGAGGGGTCGGGGCGGGGCGGAGGTGGCGGCGGCGGGCTCGTTCGCATGGTGTCGCCGGTGATCACCCCGGGAGTTGTGTACGTCAACGGAGGCAATGCCGGTGGGGTCGGGCCGTTGGTTAGCCTTCCCTTCCGTTCCGGCGGCGGGAGCGGGGGCGGCTCCATCGGAGACGGCGGCGTGGGCTCGACCGTCGCGGCGAATAACAGCGTGAGCGTGCCGACCGCTGCCGGAAACGGCGCGTTTTTGCAGGACAAATACGATCCGACGGCGATCTTCTGAGCGGGGGTGAGCCGGCATCAGGCCGGCTCGAGTGCAACCCCGGCGCGATGGCATACAATCAGCATCTCGTCGCAGTCGATACGACTTGTCGACAGCGACGAGATGCTGCGCATACGCGAGCAAAAATGTACGGTGCGCGGCATAGATGTCGTGCTCGGTCTGGCTCTCGGTTTCGTGTGTTGGCTCGTCGCGCGCTACCGCCTCCGCGGCTTCTACACGATTGGTCCAAGTGAGCGAGCCGTGCTCGCGTCTTGGCGGCGATCGCGGCTCGCGGCTCTCGGCGAAAAAGACCGCGCCTTCATGCAAATGTGGAAGCGAGACTCAACCTCAGAGTGAGTGCGCCACGTCCTTCGCATCGAGCGACCCGAGCGAGTGTGCGAGAGCGTGACCTTCTGGAGTGTTGAAGCGACGGCCCTACCACCCGTCTTGGGCGCAGAACATTCGGGAAACTGTTGGGATTTTCCTGAGGCATCGACGCCGTGGAAAAACCGATGGAGGATCCGCGCGCGCAAAAAGCGCGACCAACCCAAACGACCTGGTCTCTCAGCCGGGCGACTAAGAGGACTCTCGAACATGAACGCACAAACCTGGCTCCGTACCAGCGCCATCGCACTTGGCGCGCTCCTCCTCACCGCGTGCAAAGGGACCGAGGGCACCTACAAGCTCGACAAGACCGAGACGAAGAAGGCGATGGAAGTGGAGTTCGAGAAGCTTCCGGAAGGTCAGAAGGGCATGGCCAAATTGGTTCTCGGGATGATCGACTCGTTGGACATGAGCATCGAGCTCAAGGCTGGAGGCGACCTCGAGATGAAGACGACGAGCCCGAACCTTGGCGGCGGGGATGCCCCGAAGACGGACGTCACGACCGGCAAGTGGTCGAAGGACGGCGACACGATCCTCATCGTGGGCAGCGACGGCAAGAAGGTCAACTGTACACTGGCGGGTTCGAAGCTCACGTGCATTGGCGACGGGAAGTCGTCGACGAAGCTCGTCCTCAATCGAGGCTGAAGACGAACCCGGCAGAGTGGCCGGGCACGTAGGTCGGATAAGCGGCCAGGCGCGGGCTGTCCGGCGGCCGGTCGGGAGCGGTCACGACACGGATCGGCGCGGCGGTGGCGTGCCCGATGAGGGCGGCGAGGTACGGTCGTGTCAACCGAGCGCTTTCGAACCCAGGGAGCAGGGTCGCGAACACACTTCGCCACTACAAATACACTACACCACATTCCGTTCATCCCGATTGTGCGCGACCGACGCCCGGCTCACTTTGCCTCGAAGAGGCAGCGCGTGACGGGTATCGCGATGTCCTTGAGCACGTAGAGGTAGTACGTCTTGCCAGGGGTAAGTGCCGCGGCCTTGCCCATCGCGGGTACGCGCTGAACGAGGTCTCCGCTGAGCTCGCCGTACGTCAGACCCGCGGCAACCGGACTCGCGGCGGTCGGGACGTCGACGAACCAGACGGTGCCGGCGGGCTTGTCGAGGTTGGGCGGAACGGCGGGGTTCTTTGAGCCCTGCTCAAGGACGTAGACGTAGCGGGCGGCACCGCCGCTCCAGGTCACCTTGCCGCCGTCCACACCTTCGCCATTGGCGCAGGCTGCCGGAACGAAGTCGCGTTGGTCGACCAGTGGACCGCCAAAATCGCCTACTTTCGCGGCGTCGGCGTCTGTGAAGCCACGTCGCTTCCACTCACCGAGGAAGAGCTTTTCCATGCGCGGCACGTCGGTCGTCGGCAGGGCCGTGGTCAGTCGGTCGAAGCCGTTGTTGTCCTTCGCGTCGAAGGCGCCGAAAACTGCAGAGTCGGCGAGGCCCGCCATGATCGCGATGCCGGAGTCCGTGATGCCGTCGAGCCAGATGCCCTTTTCGTCGTCGGCGTCCCATTGGGCCGCTCCGCCGTTCGGCGCCACCGTACTGGAATGGCAGCAAATGCAGGCTGAAGAGCGGACCTGCGCGCGGGCCCACTCGACCTCTTGCATGTAGGCCGCATCCTTCAAGCGCGCATCGTTGGCCGCGGTGCTTCCTGCGGGCGTGGCGGGGTAGTACGGGCGCTGCGTGAGCACATCGGCGCACGTTGCGTACTGATCGAAGCGCCGGTTTTCCTCCGTCGCCCCGGAAATGAGCGTCCACGTGCACACCTTGCCCCCTTCGCTCATGCCCGCGGGCTCACCGGCGAGTGGCTCGCGGCAGTCGAGGTACGGCTGAACGAAGGGCGTCGTGCCGAAGCCACCGGAGCTCGAAGAGCCGCCGCTGCCCGCACCGCCATCGCACACGCCAGGTCCGGTGAAGGTGCCCATGGCGAACACCTCGCACCCCATCTTGGCGCCGTCGCACTTGGAGGCATCGCTTCCCGCGCTCTCGAGCACGTAGCCAAGCCCGTCGCCCGGATCGACCGCGCAGTTACCGAGGACGGACTCGAAGCCACATTCGCCGCTCGCCGAAAAGGTTCCGGTCGCGCCTGGCGAGGGTGTCTTGCAGTCGTCCATCGCCGTCGCTTCGGTCCACGCCGACCCCGTGTAGCGTTTGCACTCCTCGCCTTTCGAGAAGGCGTTGACGTAGACGCACGCTCCCACCGCAGCCACTTCGCCTCCACCCGCGCTGCTCGTGGCTGCGGACGTGTCGCCATCTCCACCTTTGCAAGCTTCGAGGCTTGTGGCCGCGGCGCTCGCGAAGAGGACCGAGACGGCAAGCGTCCGAGTGAGGTGCGGACGGGGAAGGAAAGTACCGGGAAGCGAAGTTCGCGAACGCGTCATCCTGCAACGCTATACAAACAACGTGCAATAAGCCAGCATCAATCGCGATCCGCGCGCTGCTGCCCACTGGCAACGGAGCGATTCAGAGTTCGTTTCGAACGGAAAAACATGGATCGTTCAGCCTTGACGCCCCATTCGGCTCAGCGCCTTCGGGCGCATAGGGTTGGTTCTGCGCGCCCTCCGCCTCAGCGTGGCCGCCGTGAAGTCGGGCGCATTCGTTCGGCGACGTCACGATGACCACCGCGTCGCCGCGGCACGGAGTCGCCATGGGGACCGACGCGCCCAGTGCTGGGGAGGCGTCACTCCTGGCTCCTTTGAGGGAGTACGCGAGCATGGATTCAAATCTCTGTGATTTGTAAGCAAGAAAGCAAGTGACGGGACCTTTCCGCTCGAAGTCAGATAGGCTCCTCGGATGAGCTTTCATACCGTTCGGCGCGGAGCTCTCGTCAGCGTGTCCATCGGGGCTATGGCCTGCACGAGCTTGTTCGAAATGGGCTGTGGGGCAACCGATTCACAAGGGGCGCAACGTGCGCAAGGTGTCGGTGGGGCAACCGATTCGCAAGGCGTGGGCGGATTGGCGTTCAGCTCAGGATCGGCTGGAACGTGCGAACTGCTGGGCGCGACCGAGGCCTGCTTTGACGGCAACATTTTACAAGTCAATGTTGGGACGTGTGTGCCTGGCCAGCGCAAGTGTCTGAGTTCGGGCGAATTCGGCAATTGGGGTCCGTGCATCGGGGCGGTCAATCCGAGTGCCGAGGTGTGCGGCGACGGACTCGATACGAACTGCGACGGCGTGGTGGATGACGGGTGCGTGGCGCTCGCCTGCGAC
>CANMZR010000442.1 GCA_947502375.1 Polyangiaceae bacterium | reverse complement strand
CGACCGCGATCGTCAGCGTCGCCAGGCGCGGCTTCAACGCTTTGGCGCGGTTGTGGGCCTTCTCTTGGCGCTCGCCTTGTTTCGCTGCCGCCGCCATCGTTTCGGCGAGCCCGAAACTCGCGTACGCGCTGGCGAGTTTTCCGGCTGCCTCGTAGCACTCGCCGAGCGTGAGCCTCGCGCCGACTCCCGACGGCACAAGCCTGACCGCCTCTTCGAGCTTGGGGCAGGCGCTCGCGTAATCCTTGGCGTCCATCGCTCTGGTCGCCGCCTCGTAGAGCGCCTGCGCCGCGGTGATCGACGCGGCGTCGCCCGGAGTTTGCGCACGGCCATCGCGTGCCACCGCGCTGACGACGAACGCGGCGAGCGCGACCACCCCGGCTCGAATCAACCGTGTCACAAGAGCCCCTCGTGCTTCGACGGTGCGGCACGCGATCGCCGTGCGGACGGCATTGGGCCTGACGCGCTGGTCGTTGCCGGTGCTTTGAGCGCAGGCAGCGTGGATTGCAGAGCAGGAGTTGCCGCGGGCAAACCGGCCGTGGGCGAGCTCGGCGCTCCAGAAGCGGACGGCGTTTCGTGAAGGGCGGATCCCGCGCCCGGCGGTGACGAGGTAGCAATCACGACGACGGGCGCGTTGGACGCAGGCGCGTTGGACGCGGGCGCGTTGGCTCGAGCTCCATCGGCGGTGGATCCGCCGCTGCGCAATACCAGAAAGCTGCCGATCCCCACCACCATCGCCGCTGCACCGAAACCGAGCCACAAGCCGCGACGCGATCGCCCCGCGTCCGGCAGATTGCCTGACGCCAATGTCCCACTACCCCAGCTTGCGGCGGTGTTCGCCGCGCTCAAGTCCCGTGGAGCGGGGGGCATAGCCCGAGCCGGAGCGCCTGCCGGAGCCGTTCCTTCTCTTTCGATGTCCCAAGAAAGGCTGTCAAGATCAGGGGCTTTCACCGCGGTCTCGTTCAGCGCGAAGGCCATCGGCTTCTGCTGCGAACCCGCATGCGACACCGACAGCGGGCTGCCGCCGAACGACGCATCCGTAGCGAGTTTCACGGCGGCCGCAAAGGCGTTGCTAAGCTCGCGCGTTGAGCCGAAGCGCTCGCTCGGGTCCATAGCGAGCGCGCGCGCGAACCAGGAATCAAGCACACCAAAGAGACCATAAGCAAGCGCGCTCGGCGGGGTGAATCGCCCGCTCACCACTGCGGCGATGACTCCGCCCAGCGTCTCGCCGTTAAAAGGAAGGGAGCCCGTCAGGCACTCGTAGGCCATCACCGCCACGGCCCACAAATCGGCGCGAAAATCGACGTCCTTGGAACTCAGGATCTGCTCCGGGCTCATGTAGTAGGGCGTGCCGAGCAGTGAGCCCGCCATGGTCGCGAGGCTGCCCTCGCGGTTGACTTCTTTGGCGATGCCAAAATCGAGGATCTTGACGAACAGCTCGTCGCCGGCACCGAGCGCCTCGTCATCGCCAGCGTCGTGAAGTTGGCCGACTAGGAACACGTTGTCGGGCTTGATGTCGCGATGGACGATGCCGAGCTTGTGCGCCATGCGCAACGCCTTGCACACTTGCACCACCACAAGCTCCGTGTCGCGCAGACCGAGCGGTCCGCTGCGGTGGATTCGATCGGCCAGACTCTCGCCACGCATCAGCTCCATGACGATGAACGGCGTGCCGTCATCCATCTCACCGTGGTCGAATGTGCGCACCACGTGGGGGCTGTCGATCTTGGCGGCGGCGGTCGCCTCGCGCCGGAAGCGCGCTCGGATCGACGGCTGCTTTTGGATGAGCAGCGGATCGATGAACTTGACCGCAACCTCGCTCTCAAGCCGCAGGTGAGTGGCCACCCACACGCTGCCCATTCCGCCATCGCCGAGATGACGCACGAGCCGCACGTTGGGCGTGACCATCCTTCCCGGTGCTAACGCGGTCATGGCAAAAACCTCTCGAACAAGCGTCCCCTGCACGCCACAAAAGCGCCCAGGCTCGCTGCCAAGTAGACTCGATACGTGGCGTCCTGTCACGCGCGACCTAAACCAGAGACACATTTTGCGGTTGTGGCTACGCCCCTGTGAACGCCCGGCTCGCTATGCTGGCCGCCGCGCGACGAATGTTCATCAATCGAGCGAACGAAGCTCGTTCACCACGACGATGCGGACGAGGCCGCCGAACATCGTCGTCCATTCGGCGGGCATCAAGCTCCAGGTCGGGACGACCTACATTTTGATGACGCCAATTGGAATCTCGTCCAACGGGGTGCTGCTCGAGAGCAATGGGATGTCGATGACGAAGCCTGCGCCCCTGCCGAGCAACATGAGCGCTGTCAGTATGGTGATGGCCGGGATGGCGATGGCCCCCGGCCCCGCCATTGCAGACAATGATTGAGCGCGTGCGCAAAGCCTTGTGTCCCGCAGCTCGGTTCAGCTTGTCTCCCGCAGCAAAGCTCAGCGCCGCGGCGCCGAACTCCCCGCGCGTTACGAAGGCGGCAGGTTCGATTGGTTGCTGTGGTCTACGAGACGCGCGCCAAGACGCGTCCACACTTTGTACCCGCCGACCAGGGCGGCGAGGACGGCGAGCGCCGCGCTGAGGCCGCGCCAGGCGGGCCAAATGGGTACCGCGATTGCGGCCAGGCAGAGCGGCACCGCATTCACATAGAATGAGGGATCGATGTAGGCGCCCCCCGCCAGCATCATATGCGCGTAAAGCAGGAGGACGACGGCCAAGCCGACGGACATGTCCAGCTTGAACATGGCGCATACAAGCATCGCGAGCGAGCTCAGGAGTGCCGTCCCGACGGTGAGGTCGAGCATTTTTCTGAACAGCAGGGTCGCGCCGGTCCGGCGTGCGTCGCGCGCTTGCAAAAAGGAGGCTGCGGTGAACAGGAGCAGCACGACAATCGCGTCAACGTGGCCCGCCCGGTGCAGGCCAAGCAGGCGCAGTACACCCAGCGTGATGATGGGGGCGATGTATAAAATATTTAAAAGTATGAATTTACGGATGAAACGTGAAGCCACGAAGGTCGGGTCCGCATCGTGCCGGTGACGCTCGAGCGCCGCGATGCGGTTTTGGCGCTCGACCAGCGTGCGCATAAGCACGGCGTGGGCGGCTTCGAGTGCCGGGCGTGGTTCGGGCAGCTCACCTATCAGCAGAAGCGCGGCCTCCGCGTCTCCGCGGTCGAGCTCGCGAGCGATCATCAATTCCAGCAATTTCTGGAGTCCTTCACGCGCGGTTGCGTTGTCGGTCCAAGAGCGGAGCGCCTGCTGGAATCCGAACCGCGCGGCGCTGGCCCGCTCGTGGATTGCGGCGGGTCGGCCTTGGTTCGCGAGCAGTGCGCTTAGCTCACCGAGGCAGGCGAGGGCCTCCGCGCACACGTGATCGGAGGCCCGGTGGGCGAGAAACTCGAGCAGTGCATCGTGGAGCGCGACGGCGCTCGCAAAACGTGCCGCGGGGTCGTAGCTCATGGCGCGGCGCGTGATGGTCGCGAGTTCTAGCGGGACGGATGCGTCGTATTCGAACGGCTCGCCGAGGAACGCGTGCTCGAGGGATGCGAGTACGGTGGGGGCTTCATGTGGCGCGCGTCCGGTAATCAGCTCGTGCAACATCGCGCCGAGTAAGTAGACGTCCGTCCGCTCGTCGATGAGGTCACCAAACCCCGCGGCCATCTCGGGCGCCATGTAGGCGGGAGTGCCTGCGACCGACTGCACCGAGGCTGCGGGTTCGAGCTCGCCCGGCGCGTCCGCACGGATACTCACGGCGATCCCCCAGTCGACGACGTACACCTCACCGAACGCGCCGATCATCACATTGTCCGGCTTGAGGTCACGGTGTACGACCCCTTTCCCGTGGGCGAAGTTTACCGCGTTGCAAATCTGTAGAAAGATGCGCAACTGTGTGTCGATCCTATCACCGCCGACGGATGGCGACGTTGGATAGAGG
>CANMZR010000441.1 GCA_947502375.1 Polyangiaceae bacterium | reverse complement strand
TGGGCTTGGTGTCCACGGTCGGTGCCATGATCGTCACTGGCCCACGCGTTTATGAGGCCGTGGGACGGGACTATCCTCGGCTCGCATGGCTCACGCAGCGACGGGGTACCGGCGGCCCCTTCGCGGCCACGTTGGCGCAAGGCTTGATTGCACTCGCGATGCTGCATGTGAATGTCGATCGTCTCCTCGAGTACATTGGCTTTACACTCGCCGTGATGGAGGCCCTTTCCGTGGGAAGCATCTTCGTTCTACGGCGCCGTGGACTCGTAGGCGCATTCCGAATGCCCGGGTATCCGATTGCCCCTGCGAGCTTCGTCCTCATCGCGGTGTGGAGCGCGGCGATGGGGCTCTACGCACGGCCTGCGTCCGGGCTCGTGGGTTTGGCGACGGTGGCGTGCGGTCTGGTGGTCTGGAGATTGGTGAGATGACCGACGCGATTGCACTCGGGGGCGTTCGTGTTGACAAGTGGCTCTGGGCTGCGCGCATCTATAAGACGCGCTCACAGGCAGCGAAGGCTTGCGAGGCTGGGCATGTCAAAGTGCTTGGGGAAAACGTCAAGCCGGCAAAGCTCGTGCGCGTGGGCGAAACGCTCGAGATCGTTACCCCCGGCGGCCTGCGCATTCTCGAAGTGAAGGGCCTCTCGGAAGTGCGCGCTGGGGCACCCATAGCCAGGGCGCTTTACGACGACCACAGTCCCCCTCCGCCACCTCGCGAGTACGTGTCGCCTTTCGGCCGGCGGGCAGCGGGGGCCGGGCGTCCGACCAAGCGCGACCGTCGGGACCTCGGCAAATTGCGCGGTGGTTGAGGAGGTGCAAGACGCGGGACCGTCGATACGTGGGGATTCGTGTTACCGTTCGGCCGGACGAGCGGGACGCGCCTGGTACCTGCCATGACCGAACGAAATTCGTGGGACGATACGCTGGGCCTTGGCCTCGCAGCTGGCGACGTTATCTTAAAGAAATACCGTCTCGAGCGCGTCATTGGCCGCGGCGGTATGGGCGTCGTCCTTCAGGCGTGGCACCTCGATTTCGAGGACCGCGTTGCCATCAAATTTCTGCTCCCCGGGGTGGGTGACAGCGACGAGGCTCGGAGCCGCTTCGAACGTGAGGCGCGCGTGCACTTCAAGATCAAAAGTGAGCACGTTGCACGAGCGATCGATGTCGGCAAAACCGAAACTGGGATGCCGTTCCTGGTGATGGAGTTCCTCGAGGGGTCCGACGTCGGGGATGTGCTGCGGCAAAAACGGCAATTGCCGATCGGCGAGGCGGTCGATTGCATCTTGCAGGCCTGTGACGCGGTAGCCGAGGCGCATGCACAAGGGATCGTCCATCGCGACCTGAAGCCTGAGAACTTGTTCATCACGCGGCGACCGGACGGTTCAAGCTCGGTGAAAGTTCTCGATTTCGGCCTCTCGAAAGTTCGAGGGACAACGCGGGAACGAGCGCTGACCACCACCGACCAGGTGGTGGGCACTCCCAATTACATGTCGCCGGAACAGTGGCAGAGCTCTGCGGACGTAGGCCCGAGTGCCGACCTCTGGGCGCTCGCTGCGATTCTTTACGAGCTTATTACTGGGCAAGTTGCTTTCCAGGGTGACAGCCTCGCCGAGATTTGCGCGCGCGTGATGACGGCCGATGCGCCACCGATGGGGCTTTATCGCAGCGAAGTCCCGAGCGGCCTCGAGGCGGTCCTGCGGGCGTGCTTGCAAAAGGATCCAGCGGCAAGAATCTCGAATATCGGAGCCTTCGCCGTTCGAATTCAACCGTACGCGAATCGGGAGGGCCAGCTCGCGGCGAAGCGAGCTTCGCGGGTCCTTCAAAGCGTGGGGATTGAGGTCGTCGGTGAGAACCCCTCATTGAGCATCGTACCGGATGCCGAGTCGACCCAATCCCTCGACGATCTGGTCACCACGGACCTGAGCGACAATGCGCGGTTCGCGCTGGAAATTCTGCGTGCCCAGCACGTTCTGGCCGAGGCCGAACGGCTCAAAGACGCGGCGGCGGAGGTCACGGCCAAGGCCTTGAACACCGACGACGCCGTCCCGCTGGCCCTCGCGGCCACGACGATGATTGTTCCGGACGAATTGCCCGCTGTCGATGCTCCGCCGATGCTCGTTGCCCCGGCACTCGCGCAGGCTCGCCGCGCGCCCCCGCTGAGGCCGCATGTTTCGCGCTCAGTCGGCGACCCTCCGACGTCCGCGCTCACGCCGGCGGAGCTTCCGCTCGGCCCGCGCGCCACGAGTTCGCCAGCCGTGGTCGTGGAAGCGCCGCCGACGCTGGTGCCGACGCTGGTGCCGACGCTGGTGCCGACGCTGGTGCCGACGCTGGTGCCGACGCTGGTGCCGGCGCTGGTGCCGACGCCTCTGCAGGACACGAACGCTTCGCCTTGGTTGAATGCCCCGCGCTCTGGGGTGCCGGCGGCCGATTTGAGCCCCGGGATAGCAGCGTTGACTCGCGCGGTGACGCTCTCGGCCGAAGCTGCCGCCTCCCGCCAGGACGCCCGATACCGTTCGGACGACGAGCCGACCCACGCTGTGGAGCCGCGACGAAAACGAGCACGCCGGCTGTCGCTCGTCATCGGCTTTTTGATCGTGGCTCCGCTGCTATGGGTTGGGTGGCTTTTCACGAAGCGGTCGTCGCATTCCACCGAAGGGTTCGATGCGACGGTGCTGCCGTTGCCCTCCCAGAAAACGGACGAGTCGGTGCCCGATCCCGTCCCGCTCACGCCAACGGCTGCGCCCGTCCCGGTCGGGCAAGCATCGGGGACCCGAAATATTGGTGGGCTGTCCCGTCCGAACTTGGTGCTAGGTTCGCAACGGGCTCGGGACATCTCTGCGCCTCCGAAAAATGCTGAGCTTTCCGGTAAACGAAAATTCAAAACGAATCTGGACTGAGTTTTTTTATCGAAGCTCGCCGTTTCGTCGTCGGCTGTTGCCAGCCGCCCTAGGTGGTTTTTTTCTGCTCTGTGGGTCGCCAACGTTCGCGAGCGGCGTTGCGGCGCGGGAGCCGGCGCTCGCGGAGCAATTGTTCGCGGAGGGGAAGAAAGCCATGGCGCTGGGTAATTCTGCCGCTGCCTGTGCCGCGTTCACCGCGAGCCAGGCCGCCGATCCGTCGGTTGGCGCGCTTCTCAATGTGGCCCGTTGCCATGAAGAGTCGGGCAAGACTGCAACGGCTTGGGCCGAGTACCGCGCAGCCGCGGCGCTCGCGAATCAGCGCGGCGAAGACGAGCGACGCCGCGGGGCTCAAGAACACGCCGACCAACTCGAACGGCGGCTCTCGCGCCTCAGCGTCGAGGTCGCCTCCCAGGTGCCTGATGTTCTTGTGCGCATCGATTCCCATGCCCTTGCCTCAATGAGTTTTGGCACGGGGCTGCCGATGGACCCCGGCGAGCATCTCATCGAGGCCGAAGCCCGGGGCTATCTGCCTTGGTTTCAGCGAGTCCCCATCGCCGCTGATGGCTCGACGACCGCGGTGATGGTGCCGCCACTCAAAGAGGGAACGATGGGGGCGGAAGCGTGGAACGGAAAGCGGGTCGCGGGTGTGGTTGTAGGCAGCATCGGCGCGGCCTCGATGGCCGTCGGTGTCGTCCAGGCCGTGAGGGCGTTCCTGATGGATCGCGGTCTCGAGAAATCGTGTTCGCCAGCGAATGCGCAGGGCGAACGAATCTGTGGGGCCGCTGAGGCAAGCCAATTGGACGACCTTCGGTTGACTGCGAATTCCGCGACCGCAATCCTTGCGTCAGGCGGTGGGCTCGCCGTCGTCGGCATTGTCTTGACGTTCGCAGGGCGCACGCAGGACGCCGAGAAGCAACCGTACAGCGGCCGTTCCACAGGCCTTCGCCCGGTGCTCACCGCATCGATGGTGGGCTTCTCGCTCGTCGGTTCTTTCTAACCCCTCGATTCGTCAGAATCGAGGGCCAAAGAACAACAGGAAGCCG
>CANMZR010000440.1 GCA_947502375.1 Polyangiaceae bacterium | reverse complement strand
GTCGGCCCGACCGGCTACGATCCCTTGCTGCATGCCCTGCTGCATGCCCTGCTGCATGCCCTGCTGCATGCCCTGCTGCATGCCCTGCTGCATGCCCTGCTGCATGCCCTGCTGCATGCCCTGCTGCATGCCCTGCTGCATGCCCTGCTGCATGCCCTGCTGCATGCTCTGCTGCATGACGTACTCCTGGGCCTCCTTCGCCATGCGTCGGAACCACTCGCTGCGGTATTCGGGTAGTGTCGCCGGCATCATCGCCTCCCAAAGATCCATCACGCGGATCCCGTATTGTTCTGAAAGTATATCAAGGAAATGGGCGACGCGCTTCTCGTTGTCGAGCCCGGCTACGTGGGTCACGGCCACCTCGAGCGCCAGGTCCGCAGCGGGCCCGCGGGCGTGCGTCACCGCCGCGAGTACCGCCAGTTCGACCGAGAGCGGCGCACCTTTGGCGAGCTTTTGCGCCACGTCGAACGGGATCTCGTCCGGCCCGATGACGTGCGGTTTTGGGACGACGCTGCCGTACTCGGGGAGATTGCGCGCCCACGCCGCCACCGCGTGCGACGTCGTCACGACGATGAGCTTAGCCGGCGCGCGGAAGAGCGCGCTCGCGAGCGGACCGTAGAGCGCCCACGCGCGGATCTTCGTCGCATCGGGCGTCCCTTGAACTTCGATAACCCACACCTCCACGCACTCGGGAGGACCGCTCCTGCGGCGCCGCATCAAGCGCACGACCAGGTCGGGCAAGAACGGTCCGAGCTGTGAAGGCGCGAGGCTCTCGGTCGCGTGCTCCAGGTAGTCAAACTTCGGGAGCTCGATGCCGACGAGGCCGAGCAACTCGACGATGAGGTCGAGTCGTCCGGCCAGGAGATCGACGATTGCGGAGTGAGCGGGTCCAGGCATCGGCCCTTTGCCTGAGCATCGGGCGTGCCATCACGAAAACGCGGTTATTTGCTGTGTTTCGAGCTTGGCGAAGGTGGCGGCCGTTAACGGATTGGTGGCGGCCGCCAGGTTGCGCGGTGACCGTTGGCGAAGGCGAAGCCGCCGCGATGTACGGCAAGCTCTTCCGAGTCGGGCAAGACCGCGCGCTCGCGGACGCCATCGTCTCCATCACGAACTACGAAGGCGTGGTTCCCGAACAAAAACCAGCGATCGCGATACGCGTAGGGCACTGCACCTATTCGACTCGCAGCATCGCGATGACCGATGGACAGCACATCGAAGTGCGCAACGTCGACGCGGACACGACCAGCTATCTCCCCTGGCTCGACGGAGCGAAACTTCCAGCGGGCATCGTCGCGGTTCCGCAAGGCGACGTCGTCAAGCTCTACTCACGCGGCTACGGCCGCTATTGGTTGCGTGACCAACTCGCGCGAACCTTCATGGTCGCCCACGTCTTTCATTTTCGGTACAGCACGACTGCGGTCACCGGTCTCGACGGCGCTTATCGAATCGAAGGCGTGCCCGTCGGCAAGGTCAACGTGAGCGCGATGCTCCCGCAGGCGAAGCTCCTCAGCGTCACGCAACCCTTCGAAGTAAAAGAAGGCGACGCCAATCAACTCGACCTCGAGCTTGCCTTCGACGCGAAGCGCGACATCCCCGAAAAATCGGAAGACACGCTCTCCGAGAGCGGAAACATGCCGCACGGCACAGCGCCTCGCGCACCCTGAAGCGCCTGCCCGGCCCACGGTGCTGGTGCTGGCTGGGCCTTGCGCCGAATCTCAATCGCCGCTTGCGTCGGGTCACGTGCGCGTGAGGCTTTGTCGCAGGCGCTCGAGTCCCTGAGCGGTAGAGATGCGCGGCTCGAAGCCGAGATCGCGTCGGGCAGCAGAAAGGTCGAAGTAGTGAGCCGTGGCGAGTTGCTCGGCGACAAAGCGCGTGAGTGGAGGCTCACCCGCCCGGCGCAGCACCGACCACACGAGCTCACAAATCGCACCAGCGAGGTGCGCGAGCGCAGGAGAAATCGAGCGCCGGCACTCCGGCAGTCCAGCGGCTCCCAGAATTCCGTTGATGAGATCGCGCTGAGGCATCGGCTCACCGTTCGCAATGAAATACGCCTTCCCCGCGCAAGCTGCCCCGCGCGCAAGATGTTCGAGCGCCGCCAGATGGGCCTCGACGGCGTTGTCGATGTACGTAGCGTCGATCGTCTTGTCACCGCCGCCGACGAGCCGCAGGCGCCCGCTCCGTGCTCTGGCGATCACGCGCGCCGTAAGCTGCGGATCACCGGGACCCCAGATGAGATGCGGTCGCAGGGCCACTGTCGCGAGCCGGTGGCTGTTCGCTGCGAGCACCATCGCCTCCGCGATCGCCTTCGTCTCCGGATAGGCGCACGCAAAGTGCGTTGCCACGGGCGCCGACTCGTCGAGCCCGCAAATGTCGCCGCCGGCGTGCACCACCGACGGCGTGCTCGTGTAAACAAGTCGCGGAACTCCGTGCAGTAGGCATGCTTTCAGAACGTGCTCGGTCGCCCTTACGTTTGCGGAAACAAATTCGGATCGCGGGCCCCATATCCCTGCCTTGGCGGCCACGTGAACGATCGCGTCGGCGCCCTCGAGCGCGCGCACGGCCGCGTCGGAGTCGGAGAGGTCCGCCCGCACGACGTCGACGCCGAGAGCCCGTAGGTCGGGGCAGTCGCTGCGCTGAACGGAGCGCACCCGATCGCCCCGCGCCGCGAGGGCGCGCACGAGGGCACCCCCCAGAAAACCGCTGCCGCCCGTTACCACGATCATGGCAGCCTCGCCTGCGCCCACACAGCCACCTGCTCGCGCCCGATCTTAGCGTTGTGTCGAATGTCCACGGGAAAGCCAGGATGAACCAGAAACGTCTGGACCCGGCTCGTCGTGGTGTGGAGCGCGGCGAGCCTGCGCAGGTCGGTCATCAGCTCGGCCTCGGGCATCGACGCGAGCGGATCGCGCTCGATGCAGACGACCGGAGTGGTCACTCCGCGGAGGGTGACGCCGACGAGCGCCGAACGGAATACGGCGGGGTGGGTGTTGAATACCTCCTCGACCGGCGCGGTAAATAGTGTGCAGTCTGCAAGCTCTACGCGGTGGCTCTTTCGGCCGCAGAACCACAGCCGGCCTTGAGCATCGAGGTAGCCGGTATCACCCATGCGGTGCACGATGTCATCGCCGCGCCGAATCTTGCTCGATGCCGTAGCCTCGGGTCGCTCGAAATACGCGTCGGTGGTGGTCGGGCCGAGCACGGTGATTTCACCGATCTCCCCGCGCGGGACTTCTCGCGCGTCCTGCCACCGGGCGATAGGAGCGTCGGAAATCGCGATGATGCGCACGTCATTGGGGGCGACGACGTGGCCCACGCACACCCCTGCGCCGCGGTCGGTTTTGTCACGGGTTTCCGCTAATATCTCGCGGCTTCCGATGCTCGCGACGGGCAAGCACTCGGTGGCCCCGTAGGGCGTGAAGATCTGCGCGTCTTCGCCGAGAATGCCCCGCATGCCGGTGAGCGCGGCGATGGGTACGGGCGCGCCGGCAGACAGCACACGTCGCACCGTTGGCCATCGCACGTCCTTGCCCGACGCGTGGCGCGCGACCGTGGCGAGCACCGCAGGAGAGCCGAACACGTTGGTGACGCGCCAGTCGGCGATGAGCTCCCGAAGCATCTCCGGATCGACGCGAGCGGGGCGGGCGAAGTCCATCTCCGGCAGCACCGTGGTCATGCCGAGGGCTGGGTCGAAGAGCGCGAACAGCGGGAACGTCGGCAGGTCGATCTCGCCGGCCTGGATGCCGTACGTGTCGCGGATCATCTCGACTTGCGCGACGAAGTGCCTGTGCCTGTAGACGACGCCTTTCGCGATGCCCGTGCTGCCACTCGTGAACAGCACTGCGGCGACATCGTCTGCGAGCGTATGGGGGAGCGCGATCGCGGAGGAGGCTCCCAGTTCTCGAAGCTGTGGCAGGGTGCAGCCGCCCCAAAATAATCTTCGGCCGACCGTGACGAGCTTGCGCACTGTCGGGCGCCCCCAACCGAGCGCGATGCGCGCAGCGT
>CANMZR010000439.1 GCA_947502375.1 Polyangiaceae bacterium | reverse complement strand
GGTCGAGCCGGGGACCCTCCCAATGGATCTGCTTTTACAGCTTGAAAATACCTATGGCCCCCGCCACTGTGTACTACACGAAATCGAACTGCACTACACAGAATCTGTGAAATTCACAGACTCAAAAAAACGCAGTGCCCAGAGTCCATAGTCAAGGGAAAAGAGAACCGGCGCAGCGAAAGCCAAGGTCGCCGCCCTGGAACGTGGGTTCGACCCTGCTGCGAAGGGCGGAGCGGACGCGCGACGGGTCGCCGATGAGCCAACCGCCGCCGCGACGGACACGCTCTGCACTGGGAGACGTGTCAGATGCGTCGTGGTTTGACGAAGTCCATTCCCACACATTGCCAGCCATATCAGCCAGGCCAAAAAGAGAACTCCCCTTAGAGTAGGAGCCTACCGCGCAGGTTGACCGACGGTTGCCCGCGCCGAGGTCATTGCCTTCGCCATTCCAACACAGTTGGTTGGCTGGCTCCTCGTTGCCCCATGGGTAGGTGCGGCCATCGGTGCCACGGGCGGCGTATTCCCACTCTTTTTCGGTGGGCAAGCGCTGCCCTTGGACTGCACAGTAAGCGGTGGCCTGGTTCCAGTCCACGCCGTTGATGGGGTGGTTTCCCCGGCCGGCGATGCCGGAATTGAGGTACCCGCCCGTGCTTGCGGCGGTGCACTTGCCGCTCTGGACGCAGGCTGTGTAAGCCGCTGTCGTCACTTCCGTCGTGTCCATGCAGTACGAGTCGCCGGCTTTATCGACGCGGCGCATGGTCGCGGGGCACGTGGTGGCGCCACCCAGGGTCTTTGCAAACAGCACTAAATCGATTGCCTGTCGTAACGAGTTGCATTTCAACTGTGAACGGCTGCGTCGTTCCGTCGCGGTAGCGAGCGCGGTCTGGGCTTTTTCCTGCTGTTTTTCGAAAGTTGCGTTGCAGCCTGTGTCGCGCTGGCTTTCGCTGGTTTCGCAGCGCCCCTCGCACGCAGCGCCTTGCGACTGGCAAACGCGCTTCGCGGCCTGATGGGGCGCATAATCATAGCAATGCGTGCGCGTTCCGGCGCAGCTCGTGTCGCATTCGGAACGGCTGGCGGTCGAGTTCTGGAGGCAACTGTTTTTTGATTCCTCGGCTTTAACCAAGGCGGCGTTCGCGGGGGCCACTGCGTTTTGTGCGGCCTCCAGTTCACGCGTCGCTGCTGGCAGGGCCTTTTCGGCCTTCGCGGCTTCGAGGAGCGCCTGCTTCAGCGCGGGACTCTCAGCGGTGGGCGTGGCGGGCGTGGCAGTTGGCGTAACCACTGGCGTGGTACCTGGGCCCTTAAGCTTAAAAAAATCGTCAGGTTCGCTCGGAGCAGGCTTCGATGGAGCCTCGCCGCTCTGGGCGGCGAGGTTTGGTACCAGCCACGCTGGGTACTCGTCCTCGTTCTCGTCCTCGTCAGGCTTTGCCGAGGTGGCTGCGCTCGCCGACCCACTCGGCGCAGGCTTCGCGGGAACCTCGCCGTTTTGCGCTGCTGCGGGCAGCGCCATCCACGACACAAGGCCGAGCCCTGCCACTAGTGTCCCCACAAGGATACGGTTTTGCACGTAGGTACGGTTATCACGACACGCGTCGCGCTGCCCCTCGATTCGCTGGCCCGGGCTGGGCCATTGAAAAACGTAAGCTCCGCGTTACTTCGCGAGCTTGCAGTCCTTAACGTCACCGACGAACCAGCCGTCGCCGGGACCCCAGTCCGAGCCCGGCTTCCATTGCACCTTTGCGGTCTTCGCGCGCTCGCGTGGCGTGAATTTGCACGTCAGGCTGAAGCGCGGGTTCGCCAGCGCTTTCACCTTCGCGTCGAGGGCGGCGGGGTCTTTCGTATCGACTTGCTGCCACACGCCGGCGGCGAGAAAATGTTGCTGTCACAAAGCTCCTCGGGGCACATCCGCCGAGATCTGGAGCTAATGTCAACTCTTCGCGGCGCGAAACAGGGCGTTTGTAGCGGCTATCTCCTGACGTGCAGCAGGAAGATCAGGATGACGAGCGCCACCAGCGTGATCTGCTCGATCAGCGCCGCGGTCAGGGTCGAGCGTCAGTCGTGCAGGGATTCAGGTCGTTGCACGGCACCGCGATGCTGGGGCGGAGGGGCTTGCGTGTCTTATGCACCGCTATAGACTCGCGGCATGAAGCTGCCGAACCTGTTGGGACCCAACGCGAGCGTGCGCGCGCTGTTCGACAGCCTGCAGGCCGTGCTGGGTCCCGGAGAGATCGAGCGCGACGTGCTCAACGGCAGCGCGTTCTACAAGGTCCACGGCCACATCGCGGGCCGACCGGTGCGCGCCACGGTGCTCACCGACGGCGGGATCCTGAGCGCGCTCGTGTTCGTGGCCCCACTTGAAGGGCGACCGATCACTTGGATGGTGAACCACCGCCGGAACACCACGATCCTCGGCGTCCCTGAGGTCCGCACCGGCGACCCCGACTTCGATGCCGTGTTCCTGGTGAACGGCTTCCCGTCCGAGGTCCTCACCGACGCGCTCGACGACCGGACGCGGCGATGGCTGTTGGACGGCTTCCGGGTCGAAGATCCTCGTCTCGAGACGGCGAAGGACGCGCTCACGATCTCCGTGCCGGTGCGGACGATGCAGGGGCTGTGGGCGCTCCCCAGCGGCCGCGTGATGCCTCCGGAGGAGGTCGCACAGCGCTTCGACACCCTCCTCGACCTCCGAGACCGGCTGGCCGCATCGTTTGATCGTCACGTCGAGCGGATGACGAGCGAGCAGGGCGCCGAGGCGTCGAAGCGCTGGGTGCAGGGACATCGACGGGCGATGACCGAGCGGGACACGCGTCGTCAGCGCCTTCGCTGGCTCCTGGTCTTCGTGTTCATCGTGCTCCCCCTGGCGTTCTCCTTCGCGTTCGCCGCGGTCGTCATCATCACCATGCACAGCAAATAGGTGCTGTGCATAGATCCTATGTACAAGGGCCCGGACAACAGCAAAGCCCACCAGGCCTACGCGGCCGAGCGCCAAGGGCCTCGCCGGCCCTTGGATCCCGCAGGAAGGGCTCGTCAAGCCCCGCGGTCGAGCCTACCGCTGTCGGCCAGGCTTGGCCAGCCCAACGCGCTTCGGCACGCTGTCTCCAGCGCGCAGGCATGAGCCAGCGCATTGGCAAGCTCTGCCGAATCAAGGAGAAAGCCATGTCTCAGCAAACGACTGCCCATCCCGACGCTGCCCTGTACTTCGCCATGGACCTCGGAAAGGAACCTCGGCCCTCCGGCCGCGTGACAGCAAAACCGCAGCCACCAGGATCAGTTGCGAACCAATCCGCGAACTCGATCCAGCCGTCGTCGCCCCGCCGCGATCACACGTTTACTTCTCGACAGTTCTGCGATCCACTCACAAAGCTCCTCGGGGCACATCCGCCGAGATCTGGAGCTAATGTCAACTCTTCGCGGCGTGGAACAGGGCGTTTGTAGCGGCTATCTCCGGCGAGAACGTCGAGCTGGTCGAGATCGTTCTTCAACCCGACGGAGAGTCCACGCACGTGGGCGGCGCGGGCCACGAACCGATTGAAGTCGAGCTGCTCGGTGGCCGACAATGGAAAGCCAGTGTCATTGGCAAAGCCGTCGTCGTTGTCGGGTTCGACGGCATCGAACGACTTCTCGGCAGCGACATCGAGCCGCGCTTCGACGGCGCTGCGCACAGCGTTGGCGCGCACGTCGAGCCAAAGCTCGTCTTGGAAAGGCTGCTCGATTGGAAAGGCTGCTCGAGCGGGAGCCCGCGAACCTCCAACGGCAGCAAACTACTATCAAACCAAAAAAACACATCCGCCGAGATCTAAAACTAATGTCAACTCTTCGCGGCGTGGAACAGGGCGTTTGTAGCGGCTATCTCCCGGCGTGGAACAGGGCGTTTGTAGCGGCTATCTCCTTGGGGTGTTTGTATTGCCGAAGTGCGCATACCGCCTGACGAGGACACCCGTATCGCCGCCATGTGGACACCCGCGGAGCGTGGATTGCTCTGGGTGAAATGAGGCGTCGCAGGTTGTCGTT
>CANMZR010000438.1 GCA_947502375.1 Polyangiaceae bacterium | reverse complement strand
CATTTGCCGGCACATCGAGCGTAGCTCGCCCGCTTCGCGAAAGCCCGGCTCCCGGGGCGGGCAAGCTCACTGCTGTGGGTTTGGCCCAGCGGTCTGGCTGGGCGTACCACCGTGGGGAAATGGGTCGAGGCGCCTGGTGGATTGTTGCAGTGGCGTTGACGGTGACTTCGCCGAGCTATGCGGGCGGTAGCTCGAAAGTGAGCTGGGGCGAAGTCGCGGTCCGCGAGGGCGAGGACTCGGCCCGGGTTGCAAAGGAACTCAGCAAGCTCCTGAAGACTGCGACAAAGCGAGCGGACTGGGGCAAGCGCAAGGACAAGAAAGCGTTCTACGCGCTCTCGGCAAAGGTCACGAAGTTCGAGTGGCAAGAGACTGCTGGGGTCGTGCATCTCGACGTGGTGGCGGTTGGCAAGCTCAAAGGCGGCGCCGGTGTGAAGACGAAGATCCGCGTCGGCGGTAAGCCCACCGATCGCAAGAAGCTCGAGAAAGACGGCCTCCGCATCGTCGCCGAAGGCCTGGTCACGCGCCTCGCCGAGCTCGTTCGACGCAAGCCGTAACGGCATGTCGTAAGCCTTCGACCGCCCGATTGGGAGCGCGTCAGTTCTTCAAGGTCGTCATCCGGTCCGCCATAATGCTGCGGAAATTCCGGTAGACACTGAGCACGATGGCGAGCGCAATGGCCGCTTCGGCAGCCGCCAAGACGATGATGAAGACGGTAAAGATCTGACCACCGACGTCGCCGACCACGAAGTGCTCGAACGCGATGAAATTCAGCGCTGCGGCGTTCAAGATGAGCTCAACGCCGAGCAAAATACCCACCGAGTTCTTGCGTGTCATGACCGTCAAGAGGCCGAGCCCAAACAGGACCGCCGCGACGGAGAGGTAGTGAACGAGGCCGATTTCCATGGCTACTCCTTCTCCCAGTCGCGCTTGACTGCGCGGCGAGCGAGTACGACGGCGCCGATCATCGCCGCGAGCAGCACAATTGAGCCCACCTCAAATGGCAGGAGGTAGGTCGTCAAGAACGCGTGACCGAGCTTGGCCGTCGAGGGGTTGTCCGGCTGCACGTTGAGGGTCCAGGCCGTCGTGGCGGCCGTCTTGCCGAGGAGCAAAAGGACGACCGTGACGAGACCGATCCCGGCACCCAGCCCTTGGGTCGGATTCGAGACCTTCATGTCCTCGATGCGCGCCGTGAGCATGACCGCAAAAAGAATCAGGGTCAGCGTGCCGCCGACGTACACGAGCACTTGCGTCGCGCCGAGAAAGTCAGCCGACAGAGTGATGTACATTCCGGCGACACCGAGGAAGGTGCCGAGGAGGGCCAGCGCCGAATGGATGATGTTGCGTGAAAACGCGACCACCCCAGCGGAGCCGAGCGCGAGGCCAGCGAGCACGACGAAAAGGAGCGATGAAATCGGGGGCATGGGAACGCGCGAAAGGGGGCAACAAGGTACCGCGATCCCGCCGCTTTTGTCCAGCCTTCGGGCCGTGCGCCTGCGGGTTCACGATTTCGCGACGGGGATTCGCTGGCGTTGACGTAGCGCCTGCACTCGCGGCATCGTAGCGGGGATGCGTTCGTCCTTTCGCTCTTTTCCTCTCGCCGTGCTCGCGGCTACCTGTGCTGGCGTTCTTGAACTCGCGGCCTGTTCCGCCCCGCCGGCTGAGCGGGTCGGCACCGTCGAGGAGGCCGTGAAAGCCCCGCTCCCGGCGGCGTATTGCTCCGTGAAGGTCACGGGCAAGGGCCTGAAGGCCACCGAAGAGGACTACCTCCCGCACGTCGTCGCGTGCGAGAACGGTGGCGCCAGCCTGGAGGCATTGAAGGCTCAGGCGATCGCGGCCCGTTCGGTCGCGTACTACGAGATGGCGCTCTATGGCGATATCTGCGACGGGCAGGGTTGCCAAGTGTACACGTGCAGTGCGACGCCAAGCGCGCTCGTGAAGAAAGCAGTCCTTGAAACCAGCGGCGTGTACCTCGCTTATGGCGGGATGTTGACGTACCCGTTTTACGTGGACGGTGACCCGAAAACCGCTCTGCCAAGTTGCATCGGGAGCACCACCTACAAGAATGAAAAGTGGGTGACTTACAACGACGGTCTGTCCGGTAAGTCCGTCGAACAGACGCAACTCGGCTTCATTGGGCCACCGGGCTTCGGGCAAAACCGCGGTTGCATGAGCCAGTGGGGAGCTCGCTGTTTAGAGAAGACCGGCGCGGATTATTTGGGAATTCTTCGTTTCTATTACGGTGAGGATATTCAGCTCCTTCAAGGAGTGGGCCCGTGCGTGCTCTTAGAGGACGCCGACGGTGACGGTCGCTCCGACAGCACCGACAATTGCGTGAACACGGTCAACCCGGCCCAGACGGATACCGATGGTGACGGCGACGGCGACGCCTGCGACTTGGATGACGACGCCGACGGCATCGCGGACGAAAAAGACAATTGTTCGACGGTGACGAACAGCGCCCAGGTCGATACGGACGGGGACGGAAAGGGGGATGCCTGCGATGGCGACGCGCCGCCTGGATCCGACGCTGACGGGGATGGGTTCGCGGATGAGACCGATCTCTGCCCGCAGCTCGCTAGCGCCGGGAATGGCGATGCCGATGAAGACGGGCTCGGGGACGCGTGCGACCCCGATGCCGATGGCGACGGGCTCCAAAATGGGGTGGACGATTGCCCAAACGTTGCGGATCCTGAGCAAAATCTGCCGAATTGCGAAGGAGCGTTCGGGCTCACCGGAAAAGGGTCGCTCCAAGCTTCGGCGAGCTGTAGCCATGCGAGCGGCCGTTCGGGGTTTTCGAGCGCGCGGTGGCTGGGGCTTCTCGCGGTCCTTGGGCTAACGCGCCGGCGCCGTTCTCGGTCGACCATTCGAATCGCGCGTACGCGACGTTCGGATCTCACACGAGGGCGCTGAAAGTGTTATGTCTGCCCCACACTCGATGCTTCTGAAAACAAATGCTTGTGCAAGTTTGGCAGCAGCGCTGTGTGCGTTGCTGGCTGTCGGATGCCACAACGAGCCCGCCCCGTTGGCGCCTCCTTTGGTGATGCCACCACCGCCGCCGCCGCCGCCGCCGCCGCCGCCGCCACCGCCACCGCCGCCGGCTGTTGTAGCGACTCCGTGCGACGCGAGCATGCAGCTTGCGCTCCAGACGGCCCTGAAGGCGCGGGAGAAAAGTGACCTCGCTTCTGGCATGAAGGCCGAAGGGGCTTTTGTGTGCATGGTGGTTCCTGAAGGTGGCAGCGCGACGACCCCGTTCATGCTTCAACCGGGGCGTTGCTATACGTTCATTGGGCAATCGTTTCCGAACGTCGGCGAGCTCGATGTCGCCGTGAAGCCGAACCTCGGCACGGTGGCGGTGCCACTCCTCGCGGCGGTGGCCAACGCGCCCCTTTTCGTCGATAGCGACGTCGGTCCGGCGGCCACGGTTGGCAAGGGTTCACAGTGCGTGAAGAACCCATCCCCGATCCCGTTCTCGGTCTTGCTCGAAGCCAAGGCTCGCACGGGTGCCGGTCCCATTGCCGTTCAGATTTACAGCAAATAATCACGTGCGCGACCGGTTCGTGCTCACGCAAAGCGCCGCGGATCGGGTCGCGGTAGCGTCTCAAGTAGAAAGAGAAATCCGCATGTTGAAAAAAGTTTGCCTCGCCTCCAGCACCGCGCTCGCCGCACTCCTATTGACAGGCTGCCCGAAGGAGCCGGATCAGACTCAGGCGGCCTACCCGCAGCAGCCCGGTTACGGCCAGCCTCAACCGGGTTACCCGCAGCAGCCCCCGCCCGGTTACGGCCAGCCTCAACCGGGTTACCCGCAGCAGCCCCCGCCCGGTTACGGCCAGCCAGCGGAGCCACAACAGCCGCCTCCGCCTCCGCCTCCGCCTCCGCCTCCGCCTCCGCCGGCCGCAGGGACGCCGCCCGGAGCGTTCCCGTTTCCGTTTCCGTTTCCGCCCGGCTTCCAGATCCCAGGCTTTCCCGGTGCGACACCACCGGGTGGGGCTCCGTCCGGTGGTGGTCAAGCGCC
>CANMZR010000437.1 GCA_947502375.1 Polyangiaceae bacterium | reverse complement strand
CGTCCGAGGCACTGGGTGGAAATTCGGCAACGATTCGGCCTTCGCGCAACACCAAGATGCGATGGCATAGTTGCCGCAGTTCGTTCAGATCGGCACTGATGACGACGAGCGCCGCCCCGGCAGCGGCGACCGCGATGATGGCGTCGTGGATGATGCGTGCGGTACCCACGTCAACGCCGCGCGTTGGCTGTCCGAGCACGAGCGCGCGGAGCTTTCGGTCAAGGGCACGGGCCATGACGAGCTTTTGTTGATTGCCGCCACTCAGGTGGCGGGCGAGGCCCGACGGATCGCTCGGTTCCACTGCAAAGCGGAGCATACGACGTTCTCGCGCAGCCCGCTCAGCCACTTGGTCAAGGTCGCCGAGGACGAGGTTGTCACCCACCGTGGCTTCGAGCAAAAGCTCGTCGTGATGGCGGTCGTCGAGCACCGTAACGAGGCCGCGGCTGCGGGCTTCCCTCACCCGCGACGCGCCATCGCGTTGTCCGCCGAAGGGCGTGCTCCCATCGAGCAGGATAACACCCGCGGAAAGTGGTGACAGTCCCGCGAGTGCCGTTGCGAGCTCCCGTTGGCCGTTGCCCTCGATGCCGGCAAGGCCGACGATCTCACCGGACCGTACGCTCATCGAGACCGCATGGAGGCGTTTCGCACCAACCCCCGCGACCGAGACGTTTTGCAGCTCGAGGACCGTCTCCGCAGCCACCGCGAGCGCGCTCTTCAGCGTGATGGCAGGCACCTCGCCGCCCATGACGGCACGGGTCAGCCTTGGGATAAGCTCGACCGCATCCGCTTTCACGTCAGGTTGGAGCCGTTCTCCAAGAACGCGCTCACCGTGCCGCATCGCCGTGACTTCGTCCGCAAACCGAGCCACTTCGTCGAGCCGATGGGTGACGACGGCGATCGTGTGGCCACGCTCGACGAGTCTTCGCAAAGTTGCGTAAAGTTCGCTTACTTCGATGGGCGAGAGCACCGCCGTCGGCTCATCCAGCAACAGGGCCCTTGCGCCGCGGTAAAGAATTCGGAGAATTTCCAGGCGCTGCTTTTCTCCTACACTGAGCGTGGCCACACGGGCGTCGAGGTCGACCTCGAGGCCGGCTTCGGCGGCGAGCGCCTGGGCCTTCGTGCGGGCGGCCTTCAGGTCAAGTGTGCCATGGCGGGCAAGCCAACCGAGCACCGGAACTCGAGCTAAAACAGAGTGCCGAACCGGCTCCGCGCCGAGCATCACGTTTTCGAGCGCAGTGAACGGCTCGAACAGCATGAAGTGTTGGTGCACCATGCCGATCCCACGCGCCAACGAGGCCGCGGGTGAACCCACCGGCAGGCTTTCACCGTTCACGGTCACGGTGCCCGCACTCGGCACGAGGAGCCCCGCGATGACTTTGAGGACCGTCGATTTGCCCGCACCGTTCTCGCCGATGATCGCATGCATGCGGCCGGGTTCGAGGGTCAGGTTGAGGTTACGGACTGCGGTCACCGCTCCAAACTCGCGGCTCACACCGTGGAGCTCAATGCGGGGCGCGGGAAGGGCGACCATGTGTTAAGCAAACGTGTGCATCGGCCCTTTCCACCTGTCAAATCGCCCGCGCTTTTGGAACAGACTGGCGCTTCCTATCCTCGCCTCGTCGAGCTGATGCAGCGCTTGCTCGAGCCCGAGGGATGCCCGTGGGATCGTGAGCAAACGTTCGCGAGCATCCGTAAATACGTTATCGAAGAAGCGTTTGAGGTGGTCGATGCCGTCGATCGCGACGACATGGCAGAGCTGCGAGACGAGCTCGGTGACTTGCTCCTGCAGGTCGTGTTTCTCGGTGAGCTCGCACGCGTCCGGGGCGCTTTTGGTCCCGACGATGTGGTGGCCGCCATCGTGGACAAGCTCGTTCGGCGGCATCCGCATGTCTTTGGCGAGTTGACCCTCGAAGGGGAGGGGGCAGCGGAGCGCGTCCTTGACAACTGGGAGCGAATCAAGGCGGGGGAGCGCAAGGAGAAATCCGAACGTCGCGGCGTTCTCGATACCATTCCAAGGAGCTTGCCCGCCTTGGTTCGCGCTCAACGGATGGGGGAAAAGGCACGCCGTGTCGGCTTCGATTGGCCGGATGCCGAAGGCCCCCGGGCGAAGGTGGATGAGGAACTCGGTGAGTTCGACCAGGCCGTCGGTGCTGGGAGCGCGGTTGAAATCGAGGCCGAGTTCGGTGACGCGCTCTACGCCATGGTCAACCTCGCGCGCCACCACGGCATCGATGCCGAGGCTGCGCTAAGAACGACCATGCGAAAATTCGAGTCCCGATTCGCGCATGTCGAGAAGCGCGTCGACGAAGAGCATGGCGGCTTCGCAGAGCAGGGCAAGCTGCCCTTGGAAGTTCTCGATCGTTACTGGGATGAAGCGAAAGTCGCCGAAAAGTCATGATTCATGGCTCATGATCCGACTGCATGGCTCATGATCCATGGCCGCGCTTACCTCGCGTTCTTGGCCTCGTTCAGACTTTACCGAGGCGCTCGAGCACGCCGCGCACCAGCAGCGGCCAAACGGCAGTCGCGTCGCAATGGACTTCAGCGTAGCGGCCGCCTTGGCTCTCGGGGACGAACTTCCCCCAGCTGACGCCCTCCGAATACGTGCACCCCGAGAGGCCGCCCCAGTGCACGGGCTCGGGGCACAGCCGGATGCCGTAATGGAAGCGCGGTGGCGTCAGGTCGAGACCGAGTCGGACGTTGAGGAGGTCGTAAAGGGGGCCGACCTGTTGCGCCCAGTTTCGCGGCACGCCGCCGCCGATGGTGAAGATCCCTAGCCGTTCCGCTTTGCCGATGAAACGCGCATAACTCAGCAAATCACCGAACGGATTGTAAGCGGGCACGCGCTCGGGCGCGAACAATTCTTCGGGAGTTGCGCCCTTGCCACCTTCGGCGAGAGCGCGTCTGAGCGCCCAGGTTGCGACGTCGAGCCCGACTTCGCAATCGGTGAACGCGGGGATGAAGACTGGAATGTTGCGTGCGGCAGCGGCACCCAGGATCGAGTCGTGATGGCCTCCCTGGAGCAGCGCTTCGCCGATGACGCGGCAAAACTTTTCGCTCGTCAACGTCTCTTTCGGATCGAGCGTCTCGAGGACCTCGCGCACGAAGACTTCAACCGAGTTGAGATTCGATTCCAACTCGAGGGTGTCGTAAACTCGGTTGTAACCCTTTTTGTACATCGACTCGTCGTCGAGCGCGTTCGGCACTTTGAAGTGTTGCAGGCCGATGCCCTCCGAGAGCCCGTGCGACATCAGCGCCCCGGTTGAGATGATGGCGTCCACCATGCCGCTTTGGATCATGCGCACGATGACGAGGGACATCTTTCCGACGGTCATCGCACCCGACAGAGTCATCACAACCTTGCACTTTGGGTCGATGGTCATGGCGTGGAGAACGTCCGCCGCTTCGCCCAGTCTCCGGCCCGCGAAGGAGGTCTGCGCCATCGCTTGCAAGAGTGTGCTGGCCGAGGTCGTCTTCAACGGGTCGAGGGAAGAAAGCGCTTCGAGCTCCTCACCGCTGCCGTCTGCGAGAGCCTCGAGTGAACGCTTGCCGAGATTGTCCGCTGGGTGATTCATGGCAGTGAAAAGATGGCATCAAAGACGGTTGGCTCCAAGCGTCTCGTCATCGAGCGCTCGGCTGTTCTTCGCCGCTCGTTACGACTCAGCCGGCGTGCCCGTTGAGGGCCAGCACAGCCACCGCGAGCACGAGCCTGTAGGCGGCGAATGGGACGAGGCCCACGCGTGCGACGTAGCGCAGAAACATCGAGATCACGAGCCAGGTGGCGCCAAAGGATACGAGCGTTCCGACCGCCAGTGCCGCGGCCCCACCTTCCATTGCGAGGACGGCACGACCACCTTTCATCAGCTCGTAAAGCGTTGCCGCGCCGAGCGTGGGGAGTGCGAGAAGAAACGAGAACTCTGCGGCGGTGCGGGTGTCGAGACGGCATAGTTGCCCCCCGAGAATGGTCGTCATCGAGCGGGAGGCTCCCGGGCACAAGGACGCGCACTGGCAAAGC
>CANMZR010000436.1 GCA_947502375.1 Polyangiaceae bacterium | reverse complement strand
GCACAAGCGAGATCCAGCGCATCGTTATCGCGCGTTCCAGGTTGGAGTGACGGCGGCGCTTCGCGCGCAACGTCGGTGACTCGGAGTCGCTCTCAGGCCTCGACGATGCGCTTGAGCCGTGTCGGATCCACGCCACTCTTCGCGATGAAGTCGCGCGCCACGGCGTTCTCTCCGAACGCCAGCTCCTCGGGCGTGCCTTCGGCGACCACACGCCCATGGATCAGCAGGTAGGCCCGGTGAGCGATGCGAAAACAGCTCGCCATGTCGTGCGAGATGACAACGCTCGTCACGTTGAAGCGCTCACGGGTCTCGTCGATTAAGTCATCGACCATGCGGCTCGTTTCAGGATCGAGTCCGCTCGTCGGCTCGTCGTAGACCAGAATCTCGGGTTCGAGCATCAATGCGCGCGCAAGTCCGACGCGCTTGCGCTGCCCGCCCGAGAGCTCGGAGGGCATGTGACGCTCCTTGCCGGAGAGGCCAAGCGTTGCGAGCATCCCGCGCACTTTCTCGTCGAGTTGCCGAGCCGTCATGTGCTTGCGGTGCTCGCGCAGCGGGAATGCCACGTTCTCGAATACGTTCAGCGAGTCGAGCAGGGCGGCATATTGGAACACCATGCCGAAGTTTTGGCGTACGCGGTTCATGTCAACCTCGCCAAGCGCCGCGATGTCTTCGCCGTTGACCCAGATGTGCCCGCTCGTGGGCAGGTCGAGGCCGATCAAAAGTCGAAGGAGGGTCGTCTTGCCAGCGCCCGAGCCGCCGATGATCACCGCGGTCGCGTGGCGCTTGAAGCGAAGGTCGAGGCCCTTCAGCACCTCGGTCGTGCCGAATGATTTGGTTACGCCGTCGAGGACGATGTGGTCCTCGGGCTTCACCCAATCCGGTGGAGTCGGGCGCGTTTTCCGCACCACGCAGACTTAGCCGACAAACCCGGCACGGCGACCCGCGCCACGCTCATCGTTGGCATTGATCGCGGCCGCGAGGATGTCGCCGAGGCCGAGGATGAAGAGCTCGCCTTTGCGGTTTTTCGCTTCAACGATGCCTTCGGAGAGCGCAAGCTCGATGACGTTCGACACCGTGATCGACGTTCCGTGACTCGTCACGTAGAGCGTGATCGTCTTCTCGTCGGGCAGCTTCGAGGGGCCCTTCTTCGAGGATTGAGCCTCGGCACGCTCGAGCATGCGCTGGTACATCGCGTCCGTCATGGGCGGGAGACTCCGGCCGATCGTCTGCGGGCGTCAAGGGGGCGCGTTCACGACCGCGTCGCTTCATTCACTTTGGGCGCCAACTCGGCGAGTGGCCGTCATGTCGATAACTCAGCCGCCGCGCGTGTGCATCTCGAGATGGGGATCGCCACGCAACGCGCTCACGGGGATC
Organism: Polyangiaceae bacterium; assembly: GCA_947502375.1. Lineage (GTDB taxonomy): Bacteria > Myxococcota_A > Polyangia > Polyangiales > Polyangiaceae > SYFR01. The sequence continues at coordinate 2,684 of CANMZR010000436.1, read as the reverse complement.
AATGCCTCACGATGGGGCAGCGTTTTTCGCTCTTCGGCTCCCCGGTCGTCACGCTTGGTCCACGCCGCTTCGAGCAGGGCTCGCAGGGTTTCGTCCGTGGCACCGGAGCGCAGCTGGGCCTTCAGATCGAGTCCTCGGGTCGCGTAAAGGCACGTGTACCAAAGGCCGTCGGCGGTGACGCGGCTTCGATCGCAAGCTCCGCAGAAGGGCGTCGTCACGCTTGCGATGACGCCGAAACTCGTCCCGTTTGCGAGCGAAAAAGTCTCTGCAGGCGCTGCTCCGCGACCGTCCTTAGGCGTGATCGTGCCAAATGCCTCTTGCACCCGCGCGAGGATTTCAGTGCGGCTGACCACCGAGGTGGGCTCCCAGCGTGTCGCGCCGCCGACGTCCATGTACTCGATGAAGCGCAGCTCCGCGCCGACGTGGGCCGCGTAGGCCAAGAGTGGCGCTATTTCATCCTCGTTCACGCCCCTCAAGAGGACCGTGTCGAGCTTGACGACAAGCCCCGCTGAGCATGCAGCTTCGATGCCGGCAAGGACCTGGGCATGCTCGTTTTTTCGAGTGAGCCGCTGAAACCGTTCCGCCGAAAGGGTGTCCAGGCTGACCGTGATGCGGCGCAATCCCGCCTCGAAAAGCTGTGCCGCCTGGCTGCCTAGCAGCACGCCATTGGTCGTCATCGCGAGTTCATCGAGTCCGTCGAGCGCACCGAGTTGCCGCACGAGCTCGCTCAGCCCTCGACGAAGGAGCGGCTCCCCGCCGGTCAGTCGGATGCGACGGACGCCCAGCTCCAAGAACAGCCGCGCCACGCGCGTAAGCTCATCAAAATTCAGCAGTCCAGCCCTTGGGAGCCACGTGTATTCCTCCTCCGGCATGCAGTAATTACAGCGTAAATTACAGCGATCCGTGACGCTAAGACGCAACGCACCGAGGGGGCGCTGCAGGCTGTCGCGGAGCGCGGGTCGGTTCACGTCGGAGAGCCTACCTCGGAGCGGTAGGGAGCGCATGCATCGACGTCGCTTTACCGCAGCCGCGAAATGGATCAGTAATGCACCGAGGAGTATCGAAGTTTATGTCCACCTTCCCCCAAGCCGGACGCTTGCTCATCGGCTCGTGGCTCACGCTGTCGGCGCTCGTTGGGCTACCAAGCTGTTCGGTGCCGCGACCACCTGCTCAGACGGTCTTGTTAGCGGACCCTCTTCCGGGCCTCGAGGGCGACGTTACCGGCGCGCAGGCCACCGAGTTCGATCGCGGCGTGGCACTGGTTCAACTTGAGCGTTACGCGGAAGGCGTCGTGCTGCTCGAGCGCGCTCTGAAACCGAGCTCGAGCGATGTCACGGCCATCTACCATCTTGGGTATGCCTACGAGCAGCTGGGTCGGCAGAGCGACGCCGAGGCTAGCTACCTGCGCGTGATCGCCCTCGATCCGAAGTTCGCGAGTGCCAGGGTGAATCTCGGCTCTCTTTACCTTGCGGCGCCGGGTCAGGAATTGAAGGCGATTCAGGTGCTCGAGCCCGCGGTCGCTTTCGAACCGAAGGCCGTGGACCTGCGACTGAACCTCGCTTTTGCATATGGGCGCCTAAAAAACCTCGATAAAGCGGCCGAGCATTATCGCGCAGCACTGGCATCGGAAGACCGGGTGGATATCCGTCAGATGCTCGTCGATGTGCTCTTCGACGGCGAAAAAATGCCCGAGGCCATCATCGAGATGAGAAAGCTTCTGCCGAATTTTCACAAGGACGCGCGGGCGATGGCGGCTTTCGGCGGCCGGTTCGCAAAGGCGCGTGCGTTTGAAGACTGCGTCGCGGCCTTCACGACGGCGATTCAGCTGGACGGCAACACTTCGAGTTATTTCTTGAACCGCGGCCTTTGCCGTCATGAATTGAAAACTCAAGAAGCCGAGGCGGCGAGCGATTACGAGCGCGCTACCGTGCTCGACCCGACCTATCAGCCCGCGTTCTACTATCTGGGCATGTCGTTGCTTACGCAGCAGAGGCTCGTGCCAGCTGCCGAGGCGCTGTTGCACGCTCACAATCTAGGGACGACCACGCCGGTCGGTTTGAAGGCCAAAGCGCGTTGGGACGACCTCACTCGCGCGAGCGACCCGCCCGGTCACGCGAGCGTCCCGCCCAAACGCCCGAGCGCCCCGCCCAAACGCCCGAGCGCCCCGCCCAAACGCGGCGGGCACTGACGCTCGTTTGCTGAGGAAAGACGGCGATGAAAGATAAAGAACCGCGACGCGCGCTCGGCCGCGGGCTCGATGCCTTGCTGCCCCCGAGGCCAGCTCCGCGTGTTGACTCCGAAGGGACTCTCGGCATGCTCTCGGCGCCAGCGTCGCGGGTTTTTTTCGAGTGCCCCATCGAGCGAATCGTGCCGATGCGCGGCCAACCGCGGCGTTACTTCGACAAGGTCCGGCTCGATGAGTTGGCGGCAACGATTGCGCTTCATGGGGTACTCGAACCGCTGCTCGTGCGCCGCACAGCGGTGGCTGACCGCTTCGAGTTGATCATGGGTGAGAGACGCTGGCGCGCGGCGCAGCTCGCCGGAAAAAAAGAAGTTCGCGCTGGCGCGCGGCGCAGCTCGCCGGAAAAAAAGAAGTTCCCGTGCTCGTCAAAGACGTCGACAGCGCCGAGTCGTTCGAACTAGCGCTCATCGAAAACCTGCAGCGCGCGGACCTCAACGCCCTG
>CANMZR010000435.1 GCA_947502375.1 Polyangiaceae bacterium | reverse complement strand
CAATGTCGAGCAGCGCCTTGCCGTTCTGCACGCTGGCCACTCGGTAGCGCAGGACTGCTTGTGCGCCCTGGCCGGGCTTGCAGACCCGGCTGCCTCGCTCATCGGACAGCAGCCAGTCACACAATTCGCCTTGCTCTTGCTCTGGCACACCTTGCACAACTGCCTGATAGTGCTTACTCACCGTGCGGCTGCGGAACTGCTCGCTAAGCCTAGAAGCGCCCTTAGAGGTGCGGGCGATGGCGACCAAGCCACGCGCTGGCCGGTCCAGTCGATGCACTAGGCCGACAAAGGCCTTGCCCGGCTTGTGGAACTCGACCTCGACCCAGCCGTCCACGACCCGGGTGGCGAGCGGGTCCATCCCGCGCGGCGAGGGGCCGGACTCGGGTTTTCCATCGAGCGCGAAGCGCGAGGTGTGGCAAGGACAGCCGAAGCTTGCGCCACCCGCGACGACATCGACCGCGCAGCCAAGGTGTGGGCATTCACTGCTGAGTGCGCGCACCTCGCTCCCGGCGCGAGCGAGCCATACCGAGCCGAGCGTGACGTCGGCGGTGACGGTAAAAGCGTCGCGCTGGGCACCGCGAACTGGCACTCGAGTCGGCGTGTTTTCCTTGAGCGCATCGAGCTTGGCGACTCGCAACCAGCGGGCTTTTTCGTGGTCGCCGTCGCTCGTCCCGAGAAAGCGCGCAGCTGGAACGAGCAGCGCACCGGCGTACGCCACGGTCCCTACGGCCACCAAAAGCTCGAGCGTGCGGCGACGGGTCGGCGGCGGATCCGCGAGCGCAACTTCGCTCGGCCCTTCCGTCGCATGCGAATCGCCAACTTTTGAGTCGTGGTCGTTTGAACCAGCGAACATTGCGTCACGTTTGCGGTCTTGCTTCGAAGAGCCCATTTTACGCAGAATGGTAGTACAGCTGGCGGCCTAAATGTTTCGACAATGTCGCGGTTTCGCGAGCGCGCTACCCCTCGATTCGTTCGAATCGAGGCATCAGTAACAGCCGATGGCCGAGTCAATATCCGTCGAAATCGAGGGTCTTTCGACGCCCTCGCCGCCTCGCCGCCCTCACCAAAGGGGGGGGCGGCGAAAGACCCGTCGCTTCGATGGACTCGGCGCGCTCCTCCTTTGGAGTTTCCTTCTGGGAACCGGCTGTGCCGTGAGGTCGGTCCCGCCAAAAGGCCAGATTGTCGAAGATGTCTCGGTCGATGCAGGCCCGGCGCCGCGGGTGTCCACCGCCGCTGTGCCGCCCCGCCTTGCGACTCAGGCGACCAGTCATTTTCCACCTTTCGAGTGGCTCTCAGGGGTGCCGGTGCTCGGCTTGTTCGACGCCCTGACGGTCGAGTACCAGGTGTTCGACCGGACCGTGCTGCAACGCGATCTCGAACGGGTGCAGCGGTATTACCAGGCCCGCGGGTTCGTCGAGGCTCAGGTCACCGCAGGTCGCGTGAGAACGACCGCGCGAGGGCGGGTTCGAATCGAGGTCATCGTCCGCGAGGGCGAGCCCGTCTGGCTGACGACCGTGGAGTCTCCCGCGGAGCTGTTGACCGGGGCCGTGGAACGCGGAGCCGAGCGTGAGGCGTTGCTCGAAGCGAGTGCAAGTGTGGGCAAGTTGGTTGCGACCTATGCCTCGACCCCGCTCGAGGAGCCCCCGCGCTGTAGCCTCTCGGAAGGCCGAGAATGCGTTCCAAAACCGCGCTTCGACGAAGACCGCTACGACGACGCCAAACGCTCGCTGCAGCGCGTGCTTGCGGAGGCTGGATTCGCTTACGCGCGCGTCGAGGGTCACGCCACGATCGACGTCCAACGGCACGAGGCTCACGTTCGGTTTTCCGTCGACGCTGGGCCGCTTTGCACCTTCGGAGACCTGAGCATTGTAGGCAACGCTGAGCTTTCCGAGGCCGTTTTGCGCAATCGGATCGCGTGGAAGCGCGGCGCTCGCTACTCCACTTCGCTCCTCGACTCGGTGCACGACGAGCTCGCCGATCTCGGGGTCTTTGGGTCGGTCGAGGTACGGGCCGAGCTCAGTCCGGCCGGTGTGGCACCGGAGAAGCGTGTCGACGTCAAAGTCAGCGTCCAACCCGTCAGGTTGCGGACGCTCAAGCTAGGGGGCGGTGCGGTCCTCGGAAGCCAGATTGAAGCCCACGGGATCGTGGGTTGGGAAGACCGAAACTTCCTCGGCGGTCTGCGCACGCTGGCCCTCGAGGTGCGCCCCGGAGTCGTGTTTTTTCCGACCCGTGCGGATACTTTTTTTTCGCGCGCGCCGACCGACTTCGTTCCTCAATCCGCCTTGCTCGCCGGATTCCGCCAGCCGAGCTTTCTTGAGTCACGAACCGACCTGAAGGTCGATTTGTCGGGGCGGGCCTACGCTCCCCAGATCGCGCCCGCACCGGAGCCGGTGCCGGACGGTTACAACATCGTCGGCTATTACGAACTCACCGGGGGCATGGGGCTCGAGCGGCGCTTTCGTTTTCCGCGCTTCGGCGGCACTCTCAAGACCAGTACTTTCCTGCGGGCTCAGATCGATTTTCCGTTCTCGTACAATCGTGACAAGCTGCCGCCGGAGTACGCTCGGGTCGTCATCCCTTACGTCGACGCGCTCGCCACCTGGGACCAACGAAAGGACCGTGCCGGTCGGCCTACGGGTGGCGACGCACACCGTGGGGTCTATGCGGCGCTCGATGCCCAGGTGGCGTTCGGCGATGCTGTGGACCTGCGCATTCAACCGGAGCTGCGTCTTTTTCGCCCGATAGCCAAGCGCATGGTCCTGGCGTTGCGCTGGAGTTTTGGATTTCTTTTCCCGTTTAATTATGGGGATTCGCTACGAGCCCCGGGGCTGGCGAGTTGCAATGAGCTCGTTCCCGCGCCGGCCTCGTGCTCGCGGGACCTGCAGCTTCTGAGCTTTCGGGCGTTTTATAGCGGCGGTCCGTTTTCCAATCGCGGTTACGGCTTTCGCGAGGTCGGCCCACACGGCCAGCTGCAGTTTGCGACCCAAACGGGGCAACAGGCCGAGTTCCTGCCAACTGGGGGAATGGGCGTCTGGGAGCTCGCGGCGGAGTTGCGCGTCGCCGTCGCTCAAAGCCTTTCGTGGGTGCTTTTCCTCGACTCGAGCGACGTCGTTCGCACCGCCGCTGATTTTCGCGTCGACTACCCGCATCTCGCTCCTGGCACGGGCCTAAGGCTTGCGACGCCCGTCGGTCCGCTGCGACTCGATGTGGGCTTTCGTCCCCCGTACCTCCAGCGGCTCGGCTATGCGGCGCTCGCGGTCGATGAAGGCGGCGTCCTTCCAGGGACGAACCCTGTGTTTCCTTGGGCGTGGTCGCTCGCGATCGGCGAAGCATTCTAGATCCCCGATTCGTTCGAATCGAGGCATGAATAACTGCACATTGCCGCGGGCCCTAATTTCGCAAGCCACCCCGCAACGCCTCGTGATCCTGCTCCTTCTTCAAGAGGACCCCGAGGAAGGGGAGTTCGCGAAGGATCCGCTCCCCGGGCACGCCCGCACGCGACAGCACGAGCAACCAATCGATGAGCTCACTCGTGCTCGGGCGTTTTCGCAGCCGATCGGTGTTTCGCAGCCGGTAAAATGCAGCGAGTGCGTGTTCGACAAGCTGCTCGTCGATGTTCGGGTGGTGGACGCGCACGATGCGCTTCATGCGCTCCTGGTCCGGGAAGTCGATGAAGTGAAACACACACCGACGCAGAAAAGCATCGGGAAGCTCTTTCTCGTTGTTGCTCGTGAGGATGACGACTGGACGCTGTTTCGCGATGATTTCGTCGTCGGTTTCGAGAACCCGAAAGCGCATACGGTCGAGTTCGTCGAGCAGGTCGTTCGGAAACTCGATGTCCGCCTTATCGACTTCGTCAATGAGAAGAACCTTGCGCTCTTCGGCGGCGAACGCGCGGCCGACGGGTCCTGGCTTGATGTAACGCCGAATGTCCTTCACGTCGCCGTCCCCGAAACGAGCATCGTAAAGGCGCTGCACGGTATCGTAGAGGTAGAGACCCTCTTGCGCCTTTGTCGAGGACCTGACCGACCAGCGAATCAGCTCGAGTGAGAGCGCTTCGGCCACCGCGGTGGCGAGCAGGGTCTT
>CANMZR010000434.1 GCA_947502375.1 Polyangiaceae bacterium | reverse complement strand
AAGGACTGAGGCCCGGGTTCGAAGGGGGCATGCTCGTCGGGCTCGCCTTCGAGTCGACGTGCAGCGGTGCCGAAGGCAGAAAAACTGGCAGGGACGCAGGCTCTTCACTCCTGGGTGGAACACGCGACGCGCGAAACGGAAGGGGCGGCTGGGCCGAGGCATTCACACTCGCATGTGAGAAGGCCTTGGTGTCCCCGTCGGACTCACTCGGATCGAGATCGATCGTGGCCATCGGCTCGCGCACGGGCGGCGGCGGCGGACGGAGGCGCACCTCGGGACCACGCTTCGCCGTCACTCAGCCGCACTCCTTTTCGCAGTTGAAAGCCACGCATTCCTCGAGCCAGCCATTTTTACCGACCTTCTCATTGCAGCAGGGCGCTCCTTTGCCGGAGAGAAAGCAATCGAGACACTGGTTGCAGCCCAGCAAATCGGCATCGAGACACGCATGGACCACCTTGCAACAGGCGGCCTCGAGGCAGTTGGAACAGGTCTGGTTCGACGACATGATGGCGCAGGTCGAGCCATCGCCGCCCCCCGTACTGCTCGACGCCGTCGTCCCGGCACTGGCCGACGCACTCGCTGACGCACCGCTTGCGGCAGCGCCACTGCTCGAAGAGCCGCCCGTCGTCGAGCCACCGGTGCTCGCAGACGTCGCGCTGCTCGAAGGGCCGTTCGTCTCCAGCGCATCGGCACCCCCGCTCCCATCGCCGTCAACCGGCGAAGAAGTCGCCCCTCCGTTTCCGCCAGCGGCACATGCTGCGTTCCCGAAACCGAGCGCGAATGCGACCGCCAGTGCCCCGTGCTTTGAGTATTTTTTCACGGCCTTGTCTCCCGAGGGTAACACCACTCGCGCCAGCGATTCGAGTGAGCTGGCGCTCCAACGAGCAAACCGGCCAACCGGCCTGTTCTTCGGATCAACCAGCAAGCATCGTGCCGGTGATGGATTGCGATAAAACGCGGAAATTTACTGAAAACAGGCTGTTGCGCCCACGCGCATGGGTCGTAACGATCCCATGCGCATGGGGTACCGATTGACCACTGCACGAAGAAGGCCCACACCGCCTCGAGGCCGTGCGTCCACGGGAAGGCCGGGCGACGGCGACCGGACCCCAAAAAAAGGGCCGTTGAGGGGTGCTCCTCGACGGCCCTTTCGTTTCGGCGGGCTATTCAACCGCCGCGAGGTTCAAGGCTCCTCTTCGGCGTCCTCTTCGTCGCTTTTCTCGTCAACGTTGTCGAAGTCGAGTTCCTCGTCTTCCTCGTCTTCCTCGTCCTCCTCCTCGTCCTCGTCGTCCTCGTCCTCGTCGGCTTCGACGGCGGCACCTTTACCGGTGCCAGCGGCAGCCTGGTATTTCAGATCGATTCCGTGATCGCCGAGCTGAGTCTCGAGCAAGTCAAAAAGCTCATCGACATCGTCACCGCTCCATTCGTCGAGGATCTCGTCGATGAGTTCGCCAAAATCGGCGCCACCCAACATCTGTTCGAGTCCCTCGATTTGTTCTTCGGGGAAGACCTCGAGGATGTCCTCTTTCAAGGCTTCGGTATCGCCCTCTTCAATGGCATCGGCTGCCGAAAGACGGATTGCCTTGACTGCACGCTTGTCGAGAATGATCTCCATAACGTTTGCTCGGTCCCGGGCCCCCGTGGAAGTTCGTGGCTCCAGCGACGCCTTCTGGATACGGAGCGCGCCTCCTGTCGTCAAGCTCCGGTTGAGGGTCCGAAGAACTTCGGCGCCGATCCCCCAGAAACACGTGGATACGGGTATGCTTGAAACGGAGCCACCATGGTGCGGGAAACGTTGGTCGCTTTTTGCGCGTTCACCGCAGCCTTCGTCGGCGCGGGTGATGCGGCGGCCGAGCCGAACGGACGGGCGCTGCAAGTGCCCGCGAGCGCTCCGAGGCCAGCGCCGTTTTACCTGGGCTATGCGAGTTACGGCGTCGCCCTGACCGCGGACGCGCTGATCCATCCGGGCGCCACCTGCGCGCTGTCAGAGCCATGTATTCTTGGGGGAGGAGGGGGGCTGGCGCTGCGCGGCGGCTTTCGTTGGCCAGGCGCATGGTACCTCGGCGGTGCGTATCAAGTTTCGCGAACGGACTCGGCAAACCTTTACCGACTCGCGACCTTGCAGCAGTTGCGAGTCGAGCTGCGTTACATGCTTGACATGGGCTTTCGGGCAGCCCCTTACGCGACTTGGGGCGGGGGCGCTGTGGCTTACGGCAATGAACTCGGAGTTGAGACGGGAGGGGCCACGGCATTTGCGGGCCTCGGCGTCGAGTTGCAGCTGTCTCGACTCGCCGTCATCGGTATCGCGGCGCGCTACCAACCGACACTGCTGGCAGGTTTTACGGACACGGCGGGCTACGATCGCTCGTTTGGGCTAGCCCACTACGGAACGCTTGAATTCCAGCTGGAAATTCGACGTGAAGTCTCCGGGCGCTGACACCGCACGGAGGACCCGCAGCGGTCAAGCGAGACCCCACACGTTTTTTTTCGGTTGGCTCCTGCCTGTTTAAGACCGTTCTCACTTGACTCACACCGCTCGCCTTGCTCCCCTCTCGCTGTGCTCGTTTGCGAAAACTGTGGTGCCACCAACGAAGGCAAGCTGACCTTTTGTCGTACCTGTGGAGATCGCCTTGGAAAGGTCGCGGCGCCACCACCTGCGGTCGCTCTTGACGTCGCGAATGCGGCCTCAAAAGATGCGTCAGCAGCCCCCCGCACCGTCCGTCCTTCGGCCCCGCCGTTGACGCTCGGCAGGTCGCGCGAGAGCAAACCCGCCCCGTCAGTCGCGCAAGCGGCAGCACCGGACCCCGTCGAATCGGTGCCCGCGGACGGGCTGCGCTGCGAACAATGCAGCGTGCTGAGTCCCAAGGACTATCGCTTCTGCGTCGGCTGCGGCTCGGTGCTCGCGCGGAAGCGTGACATCGCCCCCGCTGCGCTCGCGAATGCCATGATGCGGAGTCGCAGAGCGTCGTCGCGACCTGCAGGAGCACTCGGCGAATCGACGGGCAACGTGGGCGCGGCCTCGGAAACCACCGCCGCCCGGCAGCCCCAGCAAAAACTCCAGGCCGAAGCCGAGGTGCTGCCTGAAGCGCGCAGACCGAGCGAAACCGTGAAGCCCGCCCCACAGCGCGAGCCCGAAGAAGTCACCGGGCGGCTCGTCGTGATTGTCGAAGACGGGTCCGAAGGGACCACCCTCGAACTGCGGGGCCGGCAGATGGACATCGGCGGTCGCGAGGGCGACATCATTCTCGAGGAAGACAGGTTCCTCTCTCCGCGGCATGCACGGCTCTTCCGGCAGGACGATGCCTGGTACCTGCGGGACCTCAACTCGCTGAACGGAATCTATCGGCGCCTTCGTAAGCCGGAGGTGCTGCGCGATGGGAGTTTGTTCCTGCTCGGTCTTGAAGTGTTGCAGTTCCACTCGGTGAATCACGCGGAGCGCGGACTTGGTCAGGCGGTCGAGAACGGTGTCTTACTCTTTGGTTCTCCCGCGACGCCGCGCCGGGCCCGGCTATCGCAGCGCACGGTCGAAGGCATCACGCGCGACGTCTACCATCTCATCACCGACGAGACGACCATCGGTCGAGAGCTCGGGGACATCGTCTTCACCGGCGATCCTTTCATGTCGAGGCGCCATGCGATGGTGTCCTGGAACGGAACAAGCGAAGAATATGTCCTGTCAGACTTGAGCTCGTCCAATGGAACATTCCTCGCCATTCGCGAAGACATTCGCCTCGAAAACGGAGATTTCATTCGACTGGGACAACACTTATTCCGAGTCGATTTGGCCGCATTCCCCACGGTGCGCCGATGAACCCCACCGTGACGTGGAGCGACACCCGCGACGTCCTTTTTCCGCACGGATTGAGCTGACCCAATGAGCGGGAAGCCAGCGAACGCAGGCATTGGGACTCCTACCGTCGGTGACGAAAGCGGGAGCAAGTCCGCGTCCTCGGCAAGTGGGCCGCAGGCCGATGGCGCCCGTCCAGGTTCGTCGAAGCCAAGCCTCGACGAACTCGACTGGAATACGCCCGACGCGCCCAAAGACGACGTCGCGCCGAAGGACGACGTCGCGCCCAAAGAGATCGGAAG
>CANMZR010000433.1 GCA_947502375.1 Polyangiaceae bacterium | reverse complement strand
GTATTCGCCGACGCCAAGCCGACCTCCGCGTGCTCCCCAACTGCAAGGCCAACGAGCGGCGGACGTCCGCGCACGTGAAGACCGCGGCGCACTGCCCCTGCGTGCTCAATTGGATTTCAGCTAGTACACCCCACTGAACCAGGGTAGTTTGCACCCCAATGGAAATCGCTGTTGGAATATGCGTAGGCTTTATTCTGTGGTTTTTCGCCCGTTACGGCATCGGAGGGTTTTACACCATTGGGCCGAACGAGCGGGCGGTTCTCAGTACGTTCGGCAAAGCCCAGCGCCTGGAGGGGATGACTACCCTCGACCACCCCGTTTCCTTCAGCCTGCGCCAAGAAGAGCGCGAACGGTACCAGTACCCACAAGTGCGGGTGGTCGGTCCTGGCGTTTACTGGAAGCTTCCCTGGCAAACATTGCACAAAACGTCCATCGCGACCATCACGGTTCCGATCGGTTTCGACCCTGAAAATGGAGAAGCAAACGGGGGGGGACACACGCTCGAGGCCGTCACGAAGGACCAGCTCAACACCGGTCTAAGTGGGCAACTTCGGTTTACGGTCACCGAGCAAAATTTGTACGCCGTGCTGTTCGGCGTAAAACAGCCCGTCGCCCATGTCATGGGGTTCTTCATTTCCATTCTACGCGACCGGATTGCAAACTTCGAAGCCCCCATCGCGACGGCGGAGGTCGAGGCCCAGGGTGCCGTAGGAGAAGTTCTGCACGGCATCTCGATCAACGATTTACGCAAGAACTTGCGTGAATTGAACGAGCGGATGGACCGGGAATGTGCCTCTGCGGCAGCCCGTTACGGGATCCAGCTCGACGCGGCGCTGATAACGGCCATTGACCCGCCGCAGGACGTTGACTCCGCCCTCGCGGCCATCAACACAGCCCATAACCACGTATCGAGCGAGATAAGCTTGGCGCAAGCGGCCGCGGACCAGCGCATCGTTCAGTCACGCCGTGCGGTCGAGATTGAAACCCTCAACGCCCACGCAGAGGTCGAGCCGCTCTTGGCGCTGGCCACTCAGCTAGGGGAGCTGGCGGGGGCGGGCGGTGTTGGCGCTGTGAAGGCCTACGTGAGAAACGCGCAGCTCGCCTTGCGAAAAAAGTCGAAACAAGTTGTCTTGAACGCACCGGAGAACACGCTGTGAACGCTGATTTAGCTGTAAACGAAGGTTTAATCGCACTCGGTGTGTCGTTTGTTTTATGTTTTTTGCTGGTGCCCGTCTTTCTAGGGTTGGCACGGGTTGTTGGCATTTATGTCGTCGTCCGCGAGCGCCACTGCGTGGTGTTCGAGCTTTTTGGAAAGGTGCGGTCGGTGCTTGTCGAGCCAGGTCTGCACTGTCCCTGGCTCGCCATGGGACCATTTGCGATGCTCGTGCCGTTCTTTGGAAAAAAGTTCACGATCGATCTACGCCTCGACCAGACCTATTTGCGAAGTCTTCCCGTCAACTCGGAGGAGGGTGCGCCCATGGGGATTGGCGTGTGGTGCGAAATGTTCGTCAGCGATCCGCTGTCCTACATTTACAAAAACACCGATCCTACGGGTTCACTGCGGGCCAACGTTTCGAATGCTGCAGTGCGTTGCCTCAGCAACATGAAGCTTGGTGAGATGCTGGAAAACCGCCACACGATGAGCGCGGCCGTCCGGCAGGAAGTGTCCGCGAAATCCCAGGACTGGGGCTACATGGTCGGCAGCATCTACGTGCGCAAAGTTCACTTTCGTGATCGTGGAATGATTCAGCAGATCGAGCAAAAGGTCGTCAACCGTTTGCGCCAGGTGACCGCTGCCATTCAACAAGACGGCTCGAACCGAGTGAACGTCATTCACTCAACCGCCGAGCGCCAGGCCGCTGTAGAGTTCGCCAAAGCGGCGGCAACCCGGCCCTTGATTGTCGGCAAAGCTTTGAGCGATATTGCGCAGAACGCGCTCATTGCCGACGCACTGTTCGTGGTCCTCGAGACTCAAAACATGCTGCAAAGCCCAGACCTTACGGTCAGTGTGTTGCCTCATGGGACGCCGATGATAGCGGGCTTGGGTGGCGCCGGCCGATGATCGAGAGCGCATGAAGATAGCAGAGCCGTAGACCGATGGCCCGGCTCCGCAGCTCAGCAGCTCAGCAGCTCAGGGCCCCGGACCTTGCGGAGGCAACCCGCGCACGTACAACCGACGCTCGCGAAAGACCTCATCCGGCGCACCCCAAGGCGAGCCCGGGTCAGAATCACCTGCAAGGTGCAGCCCTGCCGGAGGTTGGGCGTCCGGATCCCCGAGTCCGGTCCCTTCCCGGATCAGGGTGACGACATGGTCTGACCAGAACCTGGAGGCCGCCCGGGCTGCTTTACCGAAGCCATAGTGCACTCCATCACCCCCCTCGGGATAGGTAGAAAACGGCCGGCTGTCGATCATGAGGCAGCCCTGCGTCGTCTCGGGGGCCACCCCTTCGAAACCGGCCGCGGCGTCGTTTGCGCCTTTCGCTATCCCCGCGCGGATGGCCGCGTAGACGGCCTCGACGAAGAGTGGAGAAGACTTTCGCATCGTCGGGGGGCCGACCCAGACACAAGCGACGTCGGGATACTTGCTCAGGAGCTTTAGGACCTGCCGCGCGGGCTCTGTGTTGACGCTTGGCATACCGGGCGTGTTGCTGCCGAGTACAAACACGAACACCTGCCTGCGGTACTGCCCGGCGGCCGCGTCGAGCACCTGCGCAAGATCAGGCGTTCGAAGGCTTTCCTTTTTAAATTGGTCGCGCCGCACGAGCGGCTTGCCTCCACAATTTCGAAAGAAGTGGCCCCTTGGGGAGCCGCTGTTACGAAAGAGCCAAGGAGCCGAAGCGCCACCCAGCGTGTAGCTGACCACCTCGACGTCGGGGAGCGACACGTACCAACCATCGAGGGCGTCCCCGAACGAAGACAGGCCGTGAGAGTCATAAATGGTGACGACCCGCGTGGTGCCGCACGGCGTCGATGCCGCAGCCCTGCTTTGCGCCTGGGCTTCGCTGAAAATGGCAGCGCAAGCCGCTTGCGCAATAGCAACTGCAACGAAGCGCGCGACGGCAAGAGAGCGCATGGCGGCGGTCAATGAAGCATTGCTGCAGGCGGGTAGCAATCGACGTTGGCGGCGGCGCTGGCCGGCCCTGCCCCGCAGGTCGATAGCTCAGGTGAAGTCCTCGAAACCCTTTGACGATCGGGGCGATTGAGACTCTCCTGGTGAAGTGCGTTTGGCCTTCTGGCTCAGGCTCTTCGGAGCCTTTCTCGGGGTTGGCGTGCTCGGCTGGTTCCTGGCACAAACCGACCGGGAAGCGCTCACCCTGGCCCTTGCCGGTAGAGCCGCATGGCTCCCAATATGCGTCGCTTTCGAGGTCACCCGCGTCGTTCTCGAGACCCAAGCAACCCGCAGCGCTCTTGGAAAGGCAGCGGGACTCGTTCCGTTAGGACGGCTCCTCGCGATTCACTTCGTGGGTTACGCGGTCTCTTCGGTGCTGCCAATGCCGCGCCCAACTGCCGAAGCCACCAAAGCGTCGCTGTTGGCGGGCACGCTTGGCCTCGGTCGATGCGTCCGGGTCGGCTTGGTCCTCCAAGCATCGACATTGCTCGCGGTCAGTCTCGCGAGTGCGCTCTTCGGGGCTCTCACAAATTGCGTCCCGTTGCGTCGATTGCTCTTCTTGAATTTTGCAAGCTTGTTCGTCCTCGGCAGCGGCCTCCTGGCGCTCACGCGGTGGCCGGACCTGCATCGAAGTCTCGCGCGCCGCTGGCCCCGGTGGAGGAACTTTCTCGAACGCTACGGCACTGAGCCCGCAGGCTTCAATCCGCTCGCCCCGGCAGCGTGGCTTTTTCTTTCGGTCGTTCTTCAGAGTGTGCTTTTCGGTCTTTTGTTGCGCGGGCATTCTTCGGCGAGCTTTCTTTTGGGCTCGGCGACTGCCGAAGGCGCGCACCTCGTCACGGCGTCGGTCGCAGCGGCCGTCCCGAGCCAGCTCGGCGTGAGGGAGGTCGCGTTCGCGGAAGTATCCGCAAGTCTAGGCACGTCCGTCACGGGAGCGGCCGCACTCTCGCTCTTGCCGAGAGCGGCCCAACTCGTGGTCTCAGCC
>CANMZR010000432.1 GCA_947502375.1 Polyangiaceae bacterium | reverse complement strand
CACCAACGGTCGTGAACTCCTCAAACGCGAGCTTTTGCATACGCACGTGGTGCCGTGCGACCGCCAGCGGAAGCGCGAGAAGCGGGCCAGTCCCGACGACTTCAACGTGCGTCGAAAGCTCGGCCATGCCGCCAATCGGCGTGGTGGCGAAAACCACCGTCGCTGTTCCAAATGCGACACGAGGCCGTACCGCGAGGGTCAACGCCTCAGCGCTTCGACTGCACACGACGAGCCCCTGCTCCGCACTCGTTTCACGGCCGTGCGCCACGACGCGCCCATCCTGGTCGAGAATCTCCAAGGAGAGGCTCGCCACCTCGTCGCTCGCGCTCACGAAGGCGTCGAGGCAACGCCCCGCTTGCAGCTTCACCGAGAGTGCCGAGACCGCGTGCGGATCGAGCGCAATCACGGCGCGGCGAACCTCTTCCCAGTGGGAACCAAGCGCCGTCCGCCGCTCTCTCAGATGCGCTTCGAGCGGCCCAGCTGCGACGTACTTTGCCGCTACGTGCCCTTGGCTCCCGCGCACGCTCAATACACGCCCAACAGCCACCGCATTTTCGAATGGAAACGCCATGGCGCCGAGCGCGAGCAGTCCGGTCCCTTTTTGGACGCGCCCAAGAATGTGAAGGCGACGGGGATGCGGCGGGCACACCATCACGGCCGCGTCCGAGGTCGGAGCTTCGTCCGCAGCGAGGATCTCGCCGGCATCATCGAACGCGAAAAGGTCGACATCCCCGACGCTCGAGCCCGTCCGTGCGAACACGGCCACGCAAAGCTCGGCTGGAACTTCAAGAAAAGTTCCGAGTTGTTCCCCTTCGATCACGAGCGCGCCACCGAGCGGCTGAAAGTCCTTCGCGCCGGCCCGCTTCGCATCGACGATCAAGGCCGCGAGAAAACGCTCGGGATCCACCATCCCAGACACGGCCCGCAGCGGCACGGGGCGGAGTTCCGACGGATGCGCGCACGCAACGGCTCCGATGGCGAGGCACCCTCGGACGCACCCTCGGAGCCAGCCCCTCACCACGTCTCACCCGAGAGGCGCCAGAGCGCGAGGCGAAAATTCCCCGAGCCCGCGCGGCTCTCGACGAGCGCCCGCGCCAGGCTGGCCGCACCAGCGCAAAAGGTCACCGCTGCGCCGTTCGGCAGTTCGCCCGCTTCGTCATGGTAGTTCTCACCGGCCACCTCGATGTTCAGCCGCGCGGATACGGCGTCCGTACCCCCGAGCGCGAGAGCCGCGAGATAACAAGCACCGGGTTCGAGAACGAGCGGAATATGCGTCGCTCCCGTCACACCGAGCCACTGTCCAACTGGCAACTCTTGCACCCGCGGAGCGCGCCGCTTCCAAAGGGCCCAAGCCATCGCGGCTCGATACGGGTGCGACCACTCGCGCGGAAATAGCGGCAACTTCCAAAGGGAATCCAACAAGGCCATCGCGCACGGCTCCCCCGCGCCGAACCAGCTGAGTTCCAGACGACGCGGCGTCGTAACGCAAACTTCGAGGCGCGCATCCGGCGCATGCGAACGGTCGCGGCGCAGCGGCACGGCATCACCCGGCTCCCTCAATTCCGCGTCGACATCGACAGCCTCCGCGTCGGCCAGCACACCGATGCGGTGACAGCCCGCTCGAAGTTCGACCATGACGACCCCAGCGCCATCCACGGACGATCGTGCGGGAATGGTCACGACCTCGCTCGCACCGTCCATCCACGCTATTCGCGATGCGCGTTTCAGGCGCTCGGGCAACGGAGCCAATGCCATCGGAGCTCGGCGGTCGTCGACCATCTCGAGCGGACCCGCAGCCCGTTCGAGCAACAGCGTATCGATCAAAGGCAAGGGCTCGCGATGCCCGGCCGCCAGCACTTCGACCGCCCCGCGGCTCGATGCAAAGGTGACGGCAATGCTCGTTTTTCGCACGCGAGCGCCGTCGGCAAGATCGCCGTACTTCGTGCTTTTTTGTTGATCTTTCGGACCACGGCACACCATCAGCTCGGCAACCCCAGCGCGGCTTGGGTGGGTGGCAGAGTCGACCTCTTCGGATTCATCGTCAGCGGGCTCGGGACCATCCACGAGTGCAGGGAGCAACGGCGCGGTCGAACTTTCGCCGGCCAGGGAGAACGAAACGCCGCGTGCTCCGAGCGCCACCACCGTCACGCAGGGAGCCGCCTCGGTCGGCTCGAATGGGACCTCCACCGTCCGTCGCTCTCCCGCTGACAAAAACAGCGTCGTAACCCGCGCCGCACGAGCCCCACTCAGCCGCCAGCCCGTGAGCAAACCAGCGACATCCTCGGAGAGATCCGCTCGCGCGGACTGTGCCAGCACGCCGAGGAACGGAACGAGAAAATAAGCCGCGGACTTCAGGGAACCACCGCGAAGGAACTCTCAGCGAAATCGCTCCCGTCCCACACGAACAACCGATGCTCGTCAACGCCCAGGGCCCGCACGCTCGTCACGAGGAAAGCGAGCGGCCACGCGGGGCCGGCCCCGAGCTGAACCGCGCCGCCTTCGTGGACCGGTGGCTCACCCAAACTCATCACCGCACGGTCCGTTGGGCTGAAGTACGCGCCTTTATCCAGGTGTGAATGATAGAGAACTTTGACGGGTCTTGCACTTTCGGCTCCGGCCCGTACCGCATCATCGAACCGCTTTTCATTGAAGGCGAAGTAACTGCGGGCCGAGCGAAAATACGTCACCGGATCGAGCGCGTGGAGCTTCGCTGCAAGGTTGACGAGTGGCACGGCCTCATCCACAAAAAGGCCATCGTCGCCGGGTCCCGTCAGGTATCCGCACGCTTCCTCATCCAGCGTGTAGCCGCGCCGGGCATCCCGCTCGACAACGTCGATGGCGGCACGCTGGATGCGGAGACCACCTCGAACCCAGGGGCTCACCGCACTCACTTTCGCGGCTCCGCACCCGGCTCGCATGCGACCGCCCGAAAAGCTCGCAAGGCCGCCCGCGCGCCCGCCAAAAGGTCCCGTGCCGCCTCGACCGAAACGACCTCGCGTGGCGCCAGCGCATCCCGATTGAAGCTCCCACTTGAAACGGATGCAAAACCAGCGCGCAGCGCATACCGCTCCGCCAGCCGATGCGCAAACCCCTCACCGGCCACCTGAGCCGTCGCAGCAAGCACGCGCGCCTGCCCCTCACAGCCGACCCCCGCCATCAGAATCTGTCGCGCAAAGCGAACGTGCGCAGCGGGGCTCAAGCTCTCAATGACGTGACGCTCCACGGCAAGTTCAGCCCCCGGCGATGGCGGGGATGATGGATATCTCGAGGCCATCGGTCACCTTCGTCGCCAGCCCCTCGAGAAAGCGAATGTCCTCGTCACCTGCGAAAATGTTGACGAAACGTCTCACACCTTTGGCATCGACGAGTTTCGTCTTGATGCCAGGGTAGTGAGCCTCGAGATCCTCAATGACCTCTGCGATGGTGCCCCCGTTCGCGGTCACTTCATCCTTGCCAAGGGTGTGAACGCGCAGGGGAGTCGGAATTCGTATTGTCGCTGCCATGGGTCTCCTCAATCGAAGTTTAGGGCCTTGGTATACCTGCGCGCGTCGATCGTGCCAATCTCCGGATGAGTGCCACAAAGAGGACACTCCGCGCGGGAAAACACAGCCACCTGACGAAGCCGGTCGCTCATCCCATCAAACGTGACGACATGTCCAAACGCGGTCCCATCGCCCGCGAGGATCCGAAGTGCCCGGTCTGCCGCGACCGCCCCGGCAACGCCACACACGGGCCCCAACACGCCCGCCGTGGCGCAATCGATGGCAGCACCGATCGGCAGGTCCTCGAACAAACAGCGGTAACAGGGCTTCCCTTCGCCTGACGCGACGAGGACGGTCGCGTGCCAGCGGACGGCAGCCGCGTGAACGATCGGAACACGCGCGAGATGGGCCGCGTCGGCGAGCAGAAACCGCGATGCAAAATTATCGGTCGCGTCGATGACAACGCCAGCCCCGGCGAGCAGCTCGACGACCGTCGATGGCAACGCTCGGCCCTCGAAACAGGAGACCGCCATGCGGGGTGACACTCGGCGCAACGCTTCCGCAAGCGCTGTGACCTTGGCTCGTCCGACATCCGTCTCCTCGAACAAGACT
>CANMZR010000431.1 GCA_947502375.1 Polyangiaceae bacterium | reverse complement strand
CATGACATTGAGAAATTGAGCGCGCCATTGACGCTTTAGGTGGAGCATGCGTAGCTCTCCGTATGGCTAATGCGAGCGCGACGGTTTTCTTAAGTCTGAGTCTCACGTTTGCCGCGGCCTGTTCTTCCAAGAGCGACGAAACCACCGCGACGACCAGCTCGACGACCAGCTCGACGACGGGCGGAGGCGAACTCGTGACGTGCGAAGCGTTTTGCACGGCCATTCTGAAACTCGCGTGCGGGAAAGACGAGAAGGCCACGTGCCTCGCGCAGTGCGAGCAGAACGCCCAGAGCATCGCCGGCTGTTCGGTTGAATTATCAGCCGCGACCGCGTGCGCGTTGCCGACACTCGCATGCGATGCCGACGGCAAGGCAAACTTCGATAGAAAAGAGAGTTCGCTCAAGTGTTCGAAGGAGATTGTTGCGTTCGAGAGCTGTGCGACCTGCATCCCCACCGGGGATGCGCAAAGCTGCCACAGCTGCTCGGCAACAAAGTGTTGTGCGGAACGACAGGCGGTTTATGCGGACGCGAGCGCAGTCGACTACGCTACGTGCAAGGGTGCCTGCGCGGATCCTTTATGCGCCGACGCCTGCGATGCGAAGTTCCCGAGCATTCAGCAGAAAAAGAGTGCCACTGAGGCCTGTGAGGCGATGAAGTGTTTAGTCCAGTGCGGTGGGTGATCCCTCACTTCGCCGAAACGAGCACGTGACGGCGCACCCCGAGGAGGGACGCTCGCTCCATGAGGCGGAGCAGCTCTACCTCGTCGTTTGACTGCCCGACCGCGCCCTTCGCGAGGGCGAGGGCGGCATCGACTCCGGTCGCGTAGGCGCTTTCGCGAAGTGTTTCCGCGAAGCCCGCGATCGCCACTGCCAACCGCAAGCTCGCCGGTGCGGCCGCGAGTTCGGGCACCAGGTTCGACGGCGGCATGACAAAACTGCGCTCGCTCGCCTGGCCGCCGGTTGGGGCCTTGTAGCGAACGGCAACTGTCGCGAGGCTTTTGCCTACAGCACCGGGCGCCAGCTCGAGATCGTACAAGGCCGTGACAGCATGGCCGGCGCCAACTTCCCCGCCATCCATGGAATCGTTGCGAAACTCCCGATCGGCGACGACCCGATTCTCGTAACCGATCAGGCGATAGTGCGTGACGATGGACGGGTCGAACGCGACCTGCACCTTCACGTCCTTGGCGAGGACCTCTAGCAAAGAGCCTAGTTTCTCGACGAAAGCCTTGTGCGCCGCGGCGGGGGAGTCGATGTACGTGTAGTTGCCGTCACCCTTGTCGGCGAGCTGCTCCATCATCGTGTCCTGGTAGTTTCCGTCGCCGAAGCCAACGGTGCTGAGGGTGATCCCCTGCTCCTTGTACTGTCCGATCTGGCGCAGAATCTCCTCGTGCGTCGACGGTCCAATGTTCGCGTCCCCGTCGGATAAGACCACCACTCGGTTGGTCTCGCCGACGTACTTCGTGCGGGTCGCAAGTGCGTAAGCCGTCTCAATCCCGCTCGACATCGCCGTGCCGCCGCCGGCTGTGAGCTCGTCTATCGCCGCGAGGATCTTGCCGCGGTCCGCGAGGCCCGTGGGCGCCAAGACCTCGCGCGTATCACCCGCATAAGTGCAGATGGCGACGGTGTCCTTGGGTTCGAGGGCCGAGGTGAGCATCCGCAGGCTCTCCTTGATGAGGCCGATCTTGTCGGGACTTTGCATCGAGCCGCTCGTATCGACGAGGTAAACGAGGTGGGCGGGTTTACGCTGCGACGCAGCCGGCCGCTTCGTCTGCAAGCCAACCCGCAAGAGGTGATGACCTTTGGCGAACGGCGACGGTGCAGCGTGCATGTGCACGGCGAACGGCCCATCGGTAGGTGCCCCATAACCGTAGTCGAAGGAATTGAGGAATTCCTCGACGCGAACCGAATCCTTTGGCGGCAGCGTGCCCTCCGTGAGCTTGCGACGCGCAATCGCATACGAAGCGGTATCCACATCGATGGCGAAGGTGGAGAGCTTGTCCGTAAGCGTTTCGACGAGCGAATTCACACCGTAGTTGGTGTAATCCTCCTTCGAATCCTTCGAAGGAGACAACCCGATGTTCCCGGGAGTGACGGCGCGGTCCACTTCGAGCGGGAGCACCCCATGAGGCTTGGAAGGAGCCGCAACTTTCGTAGAGACACCGAGCGCGGCCTTGCTAGCGGTTGCCTCAGCCAGTGGCCCGGACCGAGCGGGGACGGCCGTCTTCTCGATGCCCGTAACCGAGGCGCAGCCCGCGAGTGGCGACCACGCAGACATGAGAAGGGCGAGGGAGAGACGCGAGAGGCCGTTCAGGCGGGTGGGGTTCATGTGGCAAGAACGCACGAGGACGGTTCGCCTTACAGCGACGTCGGGAGCGAGTGAAAACTCACGGCGCTGCCCGTCGCCTGGCCCGCCGCAAGGTTGCCCGCCAGTCGCAGCGGCGCTGTCGGTGTACCGAGGGCCATGGTCAAAATCGGGATGTCCCTGACCACAGGCTCGAGCAACGGGTAGCGGCCAGCGATCGGAACGCGAAGCCTCCGCCTCGCTCATCGGGGTTGCCCACGGACCGAAGGTGGACACAAAAGGGCGGACACGCGTTGGTGCAAGACCGTTCCTTACGGGTTCCTTGCGAGGGGCCGAGCGCACGACGCCGTGTCGGCACAGGCGCAGGAACTCGCGGCGATGGCAGACGCCCTTGGGTCGTGGACGCGCTTCCGAACGGCGTCGAGCATTCGAGCGAAGCCGGGCACGGCGTAAGTTCGTTTCAGAATCGACGTCGAGTCGCGGGAGCTTCGTTGTAGCCTGCGGCATCCATGGCTGCTTTTGACGAGGCAATCCCGGCGCACGCGGTCGTGCCGCACCCGGCCCGATCAGCGTGGGGCAACCGCGTTTTCGCGGGGAGCTCCGCCTGGCACAGCCGCCTCACGCGACGTTGGCACAGAGGGGGAGCACCACCCCCGTGACCAAGCGTGCGCGAAGCGACCGCCGCGAAGGGGAGCGAAAACTCGACAAGCTCACGCGGGACCGACGAAAGCTCCACGCGCTCGAGCCGGGTAGCAGCAGCGACAACCCAATCGAGGTCGTGTCGACCTCGGTGATCGAGCCGAAGGTCCGTTCGTTCGAATGCCCGCGTTGCGGTCCGCAGTTGCGAGTCACCGACCAAGCCGCGCGCGTGGTGGCTGCACGGGTTCACCGCATCATGACGATGCGCTGCACCCAGTGTGGTGAAACACGCGAGCTGCATTTCGCCGTCGTCGCACCGCTCGTTCAATGAGACACCGGGAGCCCCATGAGCGAGCGTGAAACGAAGGTCGGCCTCGCATTTGGGGTGTTGGCGTATGGCGCATGGGGCGTCATCCCGCTTTACTGGAAAGAGCTCGCGGGCGTTGCGCCAGCGGAAATCCTCGCGCATCGGGTCGCGGGGGCACTCGTGGTCGGGGTTCTTTTGCTTCTTTTCACCGGTCGTGCGGCCAGCACCCTCGCACTCTTGCGCGTCGCCGAGAGCCGTCGTGCCATGCTCGCATCGACCGCCCTCATCGCGTTGAACTGGGGTATTTTCATCTGGGCGGTCAGCACCTCGCACCTGACGCAAGCGAGCCTGGGTTACTTCATGAACCCGCTCTTCAACGCGCTTCTTGGACGCCTTGTCCTCGGCGAGCAACTGACGCGCGCCCAAATCGGCGCGTTCGCACTCGCGGGATCCGGGGTGCTGTGGCTCGTGCTGACCGGCGACGGGATCCCGTGGGTGGCGCTCGCCCTTGCCACCTCGTTCTCGCTCTATGGGCTCGTGCGCAAACGTACGGTCGTGGGTGCCCTCGAAGGCTTCACCATTGAGACGGCCTTCGCGGCACCATTCGCCCTCGCGTTTCTCGCGACGCGAACTCCCGCGTTCGGGACCGTCGTCACCGGGGCCGCACGACTCCGGGCGTTGCTCCTTGGCGCCGGCTTGGTGACGGCCGTGCCGCTGCTCGCCTTCGCCGCGGCGAGCGAGTTTATAGGCTCGGTGGCCACCCACTTT
Organism: Polyangiaceae bacterium; assembly: GCA_947502375.1. Taxonomy (GTDB): domain Bacteria; phylum Myxococcota_A; class Polyangia; order Polyangiales; family Polyangiaceae; genus SYFR01. The sequence goes on along the minus strand of CANMZR010000431.1, from coordinate 80 downwards.
GACGGCCGAGATTCGTGGGGGTGTTTGTTGAATCGTTCCCAAAAAATCGGGTAACAATTGTTGAATCTGATTTGCGGTGA
>CANMZR010000430.1 GCA_947502375.1 Polyangiaceae bacterium | reverse complement strand
CACGGTTTGGGCCTTCACGACCCGTGTCAAACACCCCTCTCCTACGGCCTCCGATGGTTTCGGCACGAGCCTCTCGCTCGGCGCCGACGTGCTCGCCGTGGGCGCGCCAGGCGATGACGCCGCGTCCGCAAATCCCGCCAACAACGACGCTTTCGACTCGGGCGCAGTTCTCGTCTACGAGCGTGGGGCGGACGGCAGCTGGCCCTTCGCCTCGTTCATCAAATCCCCCACGGCCACGCCGGGCGACCAATTCGGCTCGACTGTGTCCTACGCGAGCGGCTTGCTTGCGAGCGGCTCGCCCCGTGAGGATGGGAGCGGCACCGGGCTCAACCCCGCGATCGACGAAGCCACGGCCTCCGCTGGCGCCGTGCACACTTTTCGTCGCACGCCGACCGGCTGGGTATTCGATGCCTATTTGAAGGCCTCGACCGCCAAAGAAGGGGCGCGCTTCGGGAGCACGTTGAGCTTCGGCGGCTTCGGGCTGGCGGTTGGTGCGAGTTACGACAATTCGGATGCGGATGGCGTCGATGGCGACAGCAGCGACACGAGCGCTCCAAGCGCTGGCGCGGCTTACATGGTGCGCTGACATAAGACTTCACTCACGAAACGAGCCTCTGGCGTGAACGGAGCTCTCCTAGAGCGGCACGCGGTACCTCACGACTACGAAAGGGAATGCGGAATGACCTCACAGCAAAATCGAACCACCCTAAGAACCACGCGAAGTGCCGGGCGCACCGGACTGGGAACGTTGCTTTTCACAGCGCTCTTTGGTGCCGCTGCGTGCACGGGCGCGCCGCCTGACGCGGCCGACCCGATAGCCGAGGACCCCGCTGCGGTTGGACAGGTGGCGTTGGAGGCGGGCAACATCGCGGGCTGGGAAGCGCTCGGAGCGACGTCGGCACCGGGCCACATCCGCCGGCTCATCGCGCTCTCCGGTGGTGGTTACGCAGCCATCGTCGAAAATGCTGACCCGGATGCCACGGAGGCTATGCCAATGGAAGTCTACCGTTGGAATGGACTCAGCGTAGGCGCGGTGTGGACAAAGCTTGCGGCGCTACCAGGAGCCGACGACCCCAACGATGCAAACATGGTCCAGGTCAACGATATCGCCGAATGGGAAGGGCGGCTCTACGCCGTCGGCGCTTTCAAGTGGCTCGATGGCACGTGCTACCCCGCGCCGGAAACGAATCTCACAATCTGCGGTTTGTACGACTTCAGGCAGAATATCGCCTCCTATCCGTTGGCCGCAAACGTCATGAATCCCCGGTGGGCACCGCTGAAGCCGGTTCCGATGGCAGCAACGGATTGGGTAGATGACCTTGTGTACTCTTTTCCCGCGATATTTCACGTTGTAGCGACCGGCACGCTGAAAGGTTTGTATCTCGCCGGCGGCGGGTTGAAGCCTTGCGAAACCAACAACCCCGACGGATGCCCGGGGCCGGCTATCCTAAGGCTTATTCCTGGTGGCAACCTCGGGGACGGCCTCGGCTCGGTTTCGGTCATATCGCCGGGCGGCACGCGTGTGCAAGCGCTCGCGACCGGCATGCTAGCGCTCACCCACGGTGCAACGCCCGTGCCCGTGCTCGTGGTCGGTGGTGCGTTTCAAATCACAAATTCAAGCGGGACCCCTTTGCCCAATGGTTTCGGACTCGGAGCTTGGGACGGAACCAATTGGCATACCGTTGCAACCGGCCTCTACTCACCGATAACCGACCAATTCGGCGGTCTACCAGGTCTTGGGTTTCAGCCAGCAGTCACAGGCGTCGCCTTCCTTGGCTCGGATCTCTACGTGTCGGGTGGCTTCGACCGAATGCCTGTCGACCCCACTGCACCGCCCAATGACCCTATCGCGCCTATCACGTGTCAAGACTCGCTCCCCGATTCGCTCTGTTATCAATTGACGGGCTTCGCCCGAGTTCACGACGCCCGCTGGCAAGTCCTGCACGACAGCCGTTTTTTGTATAACGGGGTGAGCAATTTGAGCACCATCGCTCAAACGCCCTTACTGCAGCGTTACCTGGTCGCGCAACCCGAGACGAACTCGGTTTACCTGCTAGGCCAGTCGTGGATTGGGGACGCTGACACAGTTGACCACCCGAAGGCAGAGCCGCCATTCGGAACGCTTATCAACGAAGGGACGGTTCGTTGGCGTGAGGGCAAGTGGGAGGCGCTGCAAGGCGGGGTTGATTGTGACCCCAAGGTCGTTAGCACGCTCTGTAACGGCATTATCCATGACGGGCTCGCGCTGCCGAACGGTGGGATGCTGTTTGCGGGCAATTTTACGCGGGTGGGGCGAACGGCATCGCCACACGAGGACATCGAAGCCAACACTTCAGTGAAACTGGCCCGTTATTTCCCCACGCGCGAATGCCCCGCCGACCTCGACAACAATGGAGCGGTCGGTGGCGCTGACCTCGCGTATCTCCTGTCGAGTTGGGGTGTTGCACCCGCTGGTGGTACTGCAGGAGACTTTGACAGCGACGGGATGGTCGGTGGGTCGGATCTGGCGACGCTGCTGAGCGCCTGGGGGCCCTGCGCGCTCTAGTCGTCGTGAGTCCTCGCAGCGCCTTCGTGGAGCTGCCGCGACGAGCCTACGGAATCGCGGGCGGCCTCGGTCCGGCGGGCTCCATTTAAGAGCCGCTAACCATTTGCGTGGCGCTAACCAAGAAGGCGAGTTGCAACGCCAGAAAGAACGGCTCGACGCATCGTGGTCACGGCGGCGGACTCGGCCATCCCTCACGAGCCGCCGGCGAGCGCTCAATCACGGGGACGGAGGCTGCGTCGCTTCGCGCTCACTTGCCCAAGCTCGAGCCGCCGCATCACGGCGAGACGCTGCCGCTCCTTGTAGCTGGCATGACTCGCGTCGCCCTTTTCGTTGGACTCATCCGTTTCGCTGTCGGCCATCTGAAATTCGCATAGCCCGAAGACCACTGGCCCGAGCTTGCGCTGCTCGGGCGCTGCGGTCGCCATCACCGCCTCGGGAACTCGAACGGGCACATCGACGACGAAGTGGATGATGCGGTAATCCTGCGCGCTAAAGCGGTTGTCACCGGGCGTGAAGTCGTCCCGGATCTCGAGCTTTCGCCCAAGGGTCCGCAAGTGCGCATTTTCATCGCAGAACGAGCGAAATTGAAAGATCGTGTTGATGCTCTCACCGGGCACGACGTAGTTGAACGGGAACAGGTTGTGGCTCAAGTAGAGGAGCACCGGCAAGATGTCCTCGCGCGTTCGTGTCACGATCCGAAACCGCTGTTTGTCGTAAACCGCCGAAGCATGCGCCTCGCGTTTGCTGAGCAACTTCGTATAGATCGAGTCCTTGCGTTTCCGGCCACCGACGAACTCGGCGATCGGCAACCCCTCGGCGAGCATTTGCCCCACCAGCCGGTACACGCGCTCCTCGATCAGTCGAAAGAGATTCTGGTCGGATAGAGCCAGAGAATATTGAAGCTCGCGCGCCTCGACGTGATGGATGATGTGCATCGCCTTCAGAATCACGCACGCGGCGAGCTGGCGGTTGCTCTTCCCTGAGGCGATTTGCAGCAACTCCACCGTCGAGGCGGCGTCCAGCTGGCGGGGGATAGGGAAGTCGACTTGGCGTCGCAGGTACTCCACCGCCGTAGCCTTCAGCGCTTCGAGACGCTGCCAATCACTCTGGCGATCGAGAGCGAACTCCTGCGTCTCGAGGAACGAGCGCGCCTCGGCTTCGGTCGCAAGCTCGAGTCGTCGCCAGTCAATGACGGACTGACCCTGCAAAATCAGAGAAACGCTGCGAAGATCTGCCAGCGAAAAGTCTCCGAGACGCTTCAGCGGACGCGTCGCGTGAACGCCTTGGACCGGAGGGAGGATCACAGGCGCCATCGGCCGCGAGTCTAACCCCTCGATTCGTCAGAATCGAGGGCATAAAAAACAGCCGTGCCCGAGTCAATAGCAGCCGAACTCAAGGGTCTTTCGCCACCCTCGCCAAAGGGGGGGCGTCGAAAGACCCGTCGCTTCGATGGTCTCGGAGGCCCAGCACCCAACGTAATCGTAAAATTTCTCGTATTTGATGCATCGGTAGCCGCTCCATCCCCGCGGGGATACATGAGCGACGCCTCGCGTCACAGTAGCCACCGTGACCGTCTCACC